>JBEIMN010000544.1:0-2721 GCA_040378705.1 Acidobacteriota bacterium | reverse complement strand
TGCTGGTGATGACGACGGTGCTTGGGAATGTCGAGTTGGATGAGAGGCGAGCGGCAGCGGCGGCGATCAGTGATTACACGAACGCGACCGACCTGGCGGACTACCTTGTGAGGCGAGGGCTGGAGTTCCGGAAGGCGCACGATGTGGTTGGGCGAGTGGTAGTCTTTGCGATCGGGCAGGGGGTAGAGCTGGGGCAGTTGACGATCGAGCAGTTGCGTCAGTTTTCACCGTTGATCGACGAGGATCTCTTCGAAGCGATATCGCTTGACCGCTCACTGGCGGGCAAGTCACAGACGGGTGGTACGGCGCCGGTACAGGTCGCGGCGGAGCTGGCGCGGGCGCGGGCGAGCCTGCAGTGAGATGATTGGGGGGAGTCGCGGCAAGTGGGCTGGGATGGAGCCGCTACGGTAGCGGGGTCCATCCCAGTGTCGATCCCAGTGTCGGTCAGCGGTTGAGTTTCGCCAGCCGGTCGGCTGCCTGGTGGAGGGTTTCGTCGCGTTTGCAGTAGCAGAAGCGGACGAGTTGCGCGCCGAGTTCCGGGCGGCGAAAGAAGCTGCTGCCGGGGACGACGGCGACTCCGATTTCGCGAATCAGGTATTCGGTGAATTTGACATCGTTCTCGAAGCCGAAGGCCGAGATGTCTGTCATCAGATAGTAGGCGCCGTCGGGCTGGTGGCAGCCGAAGCCGGCGCTGACGAGTGTCTGGTGGAGAAAGTTTCGGCGGCGCAGGTATTCGGACTGGAGTGACTGGTAGTAATCGTGTGGAAGTCCCATGGCGTAGGCGCCTGCTTCCTGAAGAGGCGTTGCCGCGCCGACGGTCAGAAAGTCGTGAACCTGGCGGATGGCGTGGATGAGGTCCGGGGCGCCGATAGCGTAGCCAACACGCCAGCCAGTGACTGAATATGTCTTGGAGAGGCTGTTGATGGCGATTGTGCGGTCGCGCATGCCGTCGATGGTGATCATCGAGACGTGTTCGACTTTGCGGTGTTCGTTTGGATACCAGATGTGTTCGTAGATTTCGTCGGTCAGAGCCAGCGCGTCAAACTCTATGCAGAGATCGGCGATCAGGCGGAGTTCATCGCGTGTGAATACCTTGCCGGTCGGATTGTGCGGTGTGTTGATGATGATCGCCTTCGTCTTCTGGTTGAAGGCGGCGCGGAGCTCATCCGGGTCAAAGCGCCATTCGGCGTTGGGTGAGCTTGTCGCTGGTGTGCCGGCCGTTGTGACTGGTGTACCTGCTGTATCAGCCCTATCTGCCCTATCTGCCCTATCAGCCCCATCAGGAGGATAGAGGGTGACATAGCGGATGACAGCGCCGGAAAGAATCGAGTCTGGCCAGTAGTTTTCGTAGTATGGTTCGAAGACGATGACCTCTTCGCCGGGATCGATGATGGCGAGGAGGCTGGCGATCATGCCCTCTGTCGAGCCGCAGGTGACGACGATCTCGCGTTCCGGATCGACCTCGATTCCAAGGTGTTCGCGTGTCTTGTTCGCGATCGCCTGGCGAAAGTTCCGCGTGCCCCAGGTGATTGGGTATTGATTGAGATCGGCATCGATCGCCCGGCTGGCGGCCTGTTTGATGTCGGCCGGGGCGGGGAAGTCCGGAAAGCCTTGCGAGAGGTTGACTGCGCCGTGGATGATTGCCTGGCGCGTCATTTCGCGGATGACCGATTCGGTGAAATGGGTAACTTTCTGGCCGATTCGATTTTTCATGATGCTACCGCCGAATGCGTGTCACGACGCGATTGCCGGCACCCTGTTTGATGGTCCGTTTGACGAACTGTTCGACATCCTGATGGAAGAGGAGTGACTGTCCATCGTGTTGAACTTCGCGAAGACTTCCCTGGGATATCGCAATCTGCAGGGTTGCGGTCGGAACATCGAATTCGCGTGCCGCGGCCTTGATGGTCATCAGTTCAGTGCTGTCGTAAACGCTCATACCTATTGATACTCCCTTATAGAACCATTGATAGAATTATTAAAATTACTTCGACGCGGGGTAAGGGCAGCAATCAGATGATGTTGCCGATACTGCCGATCCGAAGTGATGATAGAGAGACTGACCAGTCGTGTCAAATTTGCATTCTCCATTTTGGTGAAGCAGAATGGAAGGCACCATGATTCGACGTCGAATATACACTGCGTGCGGGTTTGTCTGTGTCGGGCTGGGAGTGATCGGAATACCGACTCCGCTGCTGCCGACGACGCCGTTCCTGCTGCTTGCGGCATACTTCTTCGCGCGGAGCAGTGATCGCTGGCATAACTGGCTGGTCTCGCATCCGGTGCTCGGGCCGTACATCGACGCTTTTCGCCGCAAGACAGGGCTGACGCCGGCGCAGAAATGGCGGATTGCGGGGGTGGCGACGATGACGTTGATCGTTACGGGAGCTTTCTCGCCCTACTGGCAGGGACGGGCTCTTGCCGCTTTCATCTGGTCGACGGGGATGATCTTTCTCTACTTCAGCCGCACGGCTCCTCGTGTAATCGATATAAAATCCTGAATCAATCGGCAATCACCGTCGAGATCGTAACTCATTTCCAGGGCGATCGCATTTTGCGAGTCGTGAATCCTGGGTGCGCCGCATGACCCCGGCGCAGAGCCGCTTTGAGATAAAACGGAGCGGAGAAACTGCAGTCAGAGCCGGGCGAGGTGCTCCTGCCGTTGACTGGCAGCGTGGAAACGTGAAGACATGCGGGCCGGAGGCCCGCGCACCCAGGATA
>JBEIMN010000543.1:0-2723 GCA_040378705.1 Acidobacteriota bacterium | reverse complement strand
GCAAGGAAAGCCTCCTGCGGAATCTCAACCTTGCCGACCCGCTTCATTCGTCGCTTACCTTCCTTCTGCTTCTCGAGAAGTTTCCGTTTTCGCGAGATGTCACCGCCATAGCATTTGGCAAGCACATTCTTGCCCATCGCCTTGACCGTTTCACGTGCAATGACGCGTGTCCCAATCGCCGCCTGAATCGGCACCTCGAAGAGCTGCCGTGGGATCAGCTTGCGCATTTTATCGACGAGCGAACGTCCACGGCTGTAGGCGGTATCCTTATGAATGATCAGCGACAGCGCGTCGACATTTTCACCCGCAACCAGAATATCGAGCCTGACCAGATCAGAATCACGATAGCCGGCAAGATGATAATCGAGTGAAGCATAGCCACGAGAGATCGATTTCAAACGATCGAAAAAGTCGAGGACGATCTCGTTGAGTGGCAGCTCGTAGGTTAGCATGACCCGCGTCGGTGTAATGTAATCGAAGCCCTTCTGGATACCACGTTTTTCATCGAGGAGGGCGAGAATGCTACCAAGGAACTCCTCGTTGGTCATGATCATGGCCTCGATGATCGGCTCCTCGATCGTCGAGATCTCCCCCGGCGGGGGCATCTTCGAGGGATTGTCGACCTCGAGAACCTCGCCACGGATGGTGGTAATCCGGTAACGGACACCCGGCGCGGTGGTAATCAGCTCGACATTGAATTCACGCTCAAGCCGCTCCTGGACAATCTCCATGTGGAGGAGCCCCAGAAATCCGCACCGGAAGCCGAAGCCAAGGGCGGCCGAGACTTCCGGCTCAAAGAAGAATGACGAATCATTGAGTCGCAATTTCTCCAGCGCGTCGCGCAGCTCCTCGTACTGATTTGACTCGATCGGGTAGAGCCCGGCAAAGACCATCGGTTTGATCTCCTGGAATCCCGGGAATGGTTCAGGAGTTCGCCGTGCGGCCTCGGTGACGGTATCGCCGATACTGACATCGGAGACGGTCTTGATATTGGCGACAATGAAGCCGACTTCGCCAACCCCGAGCTTGTCGATCGTCCGCGGCTTGGGCGTCATCACCCCAAGATCCTCAACTTCATAATCTCGCCCGCGCGCCATAAGCCGAATCTTCATCCCCTTCCGGATCTGCCCGTCGATGACCCTGACCATGACAATCACTCCACGGTAGGGGTCGAACCACGAATCGAAGATAAGCGCTTTGAGCGGTGCGTCGACGATGCCACGAGGTCCCGGAATGTCGCGAACAATCGCCTCGAGTATCTCCGTTATTCCGATTCCGGATTTTGCTGATGCGAGCACGGCGTTCTCCGTGTCGAGGCCCACGATGCTCTGAATCTGCTCCATCACCCTCTCCGGATCGGCACCGGGAAGATCGATCTTGTTGATGACCGGGATCAGTTCGAGTCGGTTATCGACGGCCAGATAGGCGTTGGCGAGCGTCTGCGCCTCGACGCCCTGGCTTGCATCGACCACGAGCAACGCCCCCTCGCAGGCCGAAAGGCTCCGCGATACCTCGTAAGAGAAATCGACGTGGCCCGGGGTGTCGATCAAATTCAGGATATATTGCTGCCCATCCTTTGCGACGTAGTTGAGCCGCACCGCATGCGCCTTGATCGTAATGCCACGCTCACGCTCGAGATCCATGGCATCCAGAACCTGATCGGACATCTCTCGCTGTTCGAGCGCTCCGGTCATCTCGAGCAGGCGATCCGAAAGAGTGGTCTTGCCATGGTCAATGTGCGCGATAATCGAAAAGTTGCGAATGTTCAATGCCATAAGAAATGATGTCCGGAGCCGTTTGCAGGTCGATCGTTTGCGGTCAGCCTGGATGATAAAACAAACTACAGAATAGAAAAACGAACGGTAAAAGGCAAACCGGCTCGTCTGCAGTTACACGATGCCCGGCTCAACTACGCCCCGGCAGAGGCTGTGTACCGGGACTGCGTGCGCTATGCAGTTGGTTGCTTATTGTCCAGACTCCGCCAGAGGTACCAGGAGACGACTGAACGCCACGGGGCCCAGCGATTGGCCTCCGCGATCTCGTGCATCTCGGGCGCCGCCGGAAGATCCGCCAGTTCGAAGCGGTCACGGATCGCCTTCCTTATTCCAAGATCACCAACCGGAAAGACATCGAGCCTCCCGAGCGAGAAGATCAGAAACATCTGTGCAGTCCAGTGACCAATCCCCTTCACTTCAGTCAGAATTCCGATCACCTCGTCATCGGGCAGCGTTGCCAGCCGGCTGAGCTTCAGCTCGCGGCGGACGCTCCTCTCCGCGAGGTCGCGGATGTACGAGATCTTCTGAAACGAGAGCCCGACACCGCGCAGCCCCTCGTCCGGAGTTGCAAGGATGGTCGCGGCAGCTGGGAAGCGTCCGGCGGGGTAGAGCGCGCGGAAACGGCGGAATATGGTATCCGCCGCCCGTGTCGAGAGCTGCTGCGAGACGATCGAGCTGACAAGTGTCTCGAAATATCGCGTGTGTGGCCGAATCTCACACTGGCCATAACGTGCAATCAATTCGCGCATCACCCGGTCACGACGTGAAAGCGTCCGCTCCGCCAGCCGTAACTGCTCGGAAAACTGATCCATATTCTTCAACTCCAGTACCTCCTATTCCCTCAAAAAGGTAACACAGATACCAGATTACACCTGCAACAATGACGACTTTGGGACATTTTGCGACAATAATGGACGATCGGTCTCAGTTTATGCAGCAAAATGTCTG
>JBEIMN010000542.1:0-2726 GCA_040378705.1 Acidobacteriota bacterium | reverse complement strand
GCCGGCAGCAAGCCGGAGCTTTACGCCGCGATCGCGCTTGAACAGTCGCCCGATTCACTTCTTGTCTGCAACGGCTTCAAGGATGACCAGTTCATCGACCTCGCCTACCTTGGAAAACAGGCCGGTAAGAATGTCGTCATCGTCATCGAAAAGCTGAATGAGCTCGGAAAGGTGATCGAGAAGACGCGATCAACCGGGATTCGTCCAATGCTCGGCGTCCGAGTCAGGCTCTATTCGCGCGGTTCGGGCCGCTGGGAGAAATCCGGCGGAGAGCAGTCGAAGTTCGGACTGACGACCACGGAACTGCTCCAGGCGATCCGGATGCTCCGCGAAGCCGGGATGATCGACATGCTTCGCGTCCTCCATTTCCACATCGGCTCACAGATCACGCAGATCAAGCGTGTCAAGGCCGGTGTCAAGGAGGCCGCTCGCGTCTACGCCAAAATCTGCAAGATGGGGATCGAGGTTGATCATCTCAATGTCGGTGGCGGGGCGGGTGTCGACTACGACGGCAGCAAGACCAGTTTCGAGTCATCGGCCAACTACACGCTGCAGGAGTTTGCCAACGACGTCATCTATACGATCAAGAGCGTCTGCCAGGAGGAGAACGTTCGCGAGCCGAACGTCATTACAGAGTCCGGACGGGTGCTCGTCGCCTACCATGCGGTCCTCATCACCAATATCGTCGATGAGATCGAGACGGTTCAGGGCATCCATAATATGCCCGATACCGAGAGCAAGACGCCGGTGATCATGGAGATGTACGATCTCTATAAGAGCATGAACGTGAAGAACTTCCTCGAGTATTACCACGATGCACTCGAACACAAGGAAGAGCTCTTCACGCTGTTCGATCTCGGCTTCATCAGCCTCGAGGAGCGCGCCAAGGGTGAGGTTCTGTTCTGGGAGATCTGTGATAAGGCCAATAACTACGCCAAGCTCTCCCAGCTCAAGTCGGAAGAGTTCGACGATCTGCGCAAGCTTCTCTCGGCCAAGTATCTCTGTAATTTTTCGGTCTTCCGTTCTGTGCCGGATCACTGGGCGATCGACCAGCTCTTTCCGATCATTCCGATTCACAAGCTGAACGAGATCCCGACAGATACAGCGACGCTGGTCGACATCACCTGCGATTCCGACGGTGTAGTCGATCGCTTCGTCGATCTTCACGATGTCAAGGAGGTTCTCGAGGTTCACGACCTCAAGGACAAGCAACCCTACTATATGGCAATGATGCTGGTTGGCGCGTATCAGGAAGTGATGGGTAACTTTCACAACCTGTTTGGAACCACCAACGAGGCGCACGTGATAATTGCCGACGCCGGCGACTATCACATCAGCCGGGTGATTTCCGGATCGAGCATCGGCGACATGCTTACGTTTGCGGAGTATTCCAAGGATTTCGTGCAGGATGGTTTTCGTGGAATGCTCAATCGCCAGGTCAGGCACGGTCGATTGAACGAAGAGGAAGCGGTGAAGATCTCCGCTGAATACGACAGCTTCTACAATACCTATACATATCTTGATTCGAACGATGTTCGATAATTAAAAACTGAAGACCCGCCAGTGATGAATGGCGGGTTGAGACAACAATCTCCAGTGAATGGAGCCTCGCTTATGATCAGAAGAATAAAAGGCGCTAAATATCTCACGAAAACAACTCAACCGTTGCAGATCGACCGTGATCGCAGTGTTCCCGGACTGCTCGACAAGATGGAGCATATCTCGTTTCAGGGCAGAAATCTGGCTCAGGCACACCAGATCTGGCTTCAGATGCTGCAGGAGAACGCCGTCGTCATGATGGGTTTGAGCGGAGCGCTGGTCCCGGCGGGAATGCGCCGGCTGGTCGCCTATCTGATCAAAAACCGCTGCATCGATGTACTGGTCGCGACCGGAGCCAACATCTTCCACGACCTGCACGAGACGCTTGGCCGGCATCACTACATTGGCGATCCACGTGCAAACGACGGGGATCTGCTCGAGGAGAAGGTCGACCGGATCTATGACACCTTCGCTTCAGAAGAGGAGTTCCGTGAAGCGAACGAGTGGATCGGCGGGTTTGCGGCACAGCTCGACAACACGCATCCATACTCGACACGGGAGTTTCTGCACCTGCTGGGACGCGAATTGAGTGAGATTGCGACCGAGGATGGAATTCTGACCTCGGCCTTCAAGTCACGGGTACCGATCTTCTGCCCGGCAATCACGGATAGTGCATTTGGGGTGGCGATCGGAGTGAGTCGGATCGAGAAGAAGAACCAGTTCCAGTTCGATGTCATCCAGGACGTAGTCGATATGGCGCAGATCGTCGCCAAGTCGCGCTCGACCGGGGTCATCTATTTTGGTGGAGGGACGACAAAGACCTTCATCCAGCAGAGCGAGACGGCGGCGGCGCTGCTCCACAACACGATGCGTGGACATAAATACGCCGTCCAGGTCGTCACCGAGACACCAGAATACGGCGGGTATTCCGGGGCGGAATTCGACCAGGCGCAGGCATTCGGGCGGCTGGCAAAGAATGCACGCTCGGTCACGGTGCGGTGTGACGCGACGATCGCCATGCCAATGCTCGTGACGTCACTTTCGCAGACGGCGTCAAAGGCGATGCGCGCCCGTAAGCGTGTTCAGTTCACCTTTGGGCGTGAACTTGGCATCACCATGCCCTAGTCAGTAGTCCAGACTGTAGTCAACACTGTAGTCTGGTCTGATTCGCGGTCTCACGGTTGGAT
>JBEIMN010000541.1:0-2731 GCA_040378705.1 Acidobacteriota bacterium | reverse complement strand
GCGAGCTGGCGGCGGCGGCGGCGGAGCACGAAGCGAGGGTAGTAGTAACGGTCGAGAGTGTCGCGCCGCGGTTTGCCCGGATCTGCCAGGAACTGCAGCGTCGGCATGGTCTCGTAGTTGAAGTGCTGCCGCTCGAACCATTCGTCCAACTGGCGAAAGGCGAGGCGGAGCGGCTCGATCTGAAACGGTTCAGCCGTTACTGGCAGCCGCTCAAGCGGCGCGCGCTGAGCCTCAATCGTTCCTTCGATGAGCTTGATTGAGTGGGCTGAATGGCAATTTGCTGAACACGGTCTGCGTGGCTAAACGCAGGCTAAAACGATCTTAAATTCTTAAATTATCTTAAATCAGGGGATGACAGGAATGCGTGTCGATGGGAAAGCAGCAATCGTGACGGGAGGCGGAACGGGAGTTGGCCGTGCAACGTCATTGAAGCTGGCAGCGCTGGGGTGTGCGGTGCTGGTCAACTACAGTCGATCGAGAGACGAGGCCGAGCAGACAGTGGCCGAGATCCTCGCGAATGGTGGACGGGCGATCGCGGTCCAGGCGGATGTCGCAGACGATGCGGATTGCCGGCGGATGGTCGCGGCGGCGCTCGCCGAATTTGGGCGGCTCGATGTGCTGGTCAACAACGCGGCGACGACGGCCTTCATTCCGCTCGACGACTTCGAGGCGGTTGGGCTCGAGGACTGGAACCGGATATTCAATACCAACGTGCTTGGCGTCTTTCAGTGCATACGTGCCGCACGGCCAGCGTTGGAGGCCTCGGGCAATGGTGAGATCGTCAATGTCTCGAGCATCGCCGGACTGCTCGCAATCGGAAGCTCGATCCCCTACTGTGCCTCGAAGGCGGCACTCAATAATCTGACCGTCGCGCTCGCGCGGGTGCTCGCGCCGAAGGTTCGTGTCAACGCCGTCGCGCCCGGACTGATAACTTCGCGCTGGCTTAAGGATGGTCTTGGTGAGGCGGCATACGATGCCTATCTCGAAAAGACCCTCGAGCGTGCCCCGCTCCATCGTGTCTGCGCGCCTGAGGATGTCGCCGACCTGATCGTCAATCTCATCACCGGTCCGGATCTGATCACCGGGCAGATACTGCCGATTGAGGGCGGGGTGATGATGGCGAGGTGAGGGGAGTGAAGCAGCTTCAGTTTGTGAAGATGAGATTGTCGTGAAGGAGCAGGTTGATGAAAATGATAGAGAATATTGTTCGTAGCCGGAGAGTATTATTGTTGATCTGGGCGCTGACTTTGCTGGTTGGCTCAGCCTTGCCAGGGCTGGCGCAGCCCGGAACCAGAACTTCTGTCAAGGCGATCAGGGCCGGCCAATTGATCGACACAAAGAGTGGGAAAGTTCTGAAGAACCAGACCATCATTATCGAGGGTGGTGTCATCAGGGCGGTCGGAACCGATGTTGCAATACCTGCTGGCGCCGAGGTGATCGATCTTTCAGGGATGACGGTTCTTCCGGGGCTGATCGACAGCCATACTCACCTGACTGGACAGTCGGATGAGAACTACTATGAGCGGTTCAGAAAGTCGTTTGTCGACGCGGCGATCTATGCGCCGACGCTCGCAAAGCGGACACTTGACGCGGGCTTCACCACCTGCCGTGATCTTGGCTCTTCGGGCTTTGTCGATGTTGCACTGCGTAACGCGATCAATGAAGGGAAGGTGCCCGGCCCGCGCCTGCTAGTTGCCGGATATTATATCAGTTCGACTGGCGGGCATGGCGATATGGTAGGGTTCTCGCCGTGGCTCGATTCCAGGTATCCCGCCGAGATGACAGGGATTGCTGATGGGGTCGATGCCGTGCGCCAGAAGGTTCGGTACCTGGTGAAGAACGGTGCGGATGTGATCAAGATGGGTGCGGGGGCCGGGGTTCTTTCGGAGGAGGATAGCGTTGGTGCGCCACAATATTCACAGGAGGAGATGAACGCGATCGTTGACGAGGCACGGCGATGGGGACGCAAGACCTGTGCGCATGCCCATGGCACAGAGGCGATCAAGATGGCGATCCGGGCTGGAGTTGCCTCGGTCGAACATGGAAGCTTCGTTGACGACGAGGGGATCGCGTTGATGCTCCGGCAGGGAACCTACCTTGTCGCCGATATTTACAATGATGACTATATCCTGGCCGAGTTCAGCCGGCTTGGTTACCCCGCAAAGATCCTCGAAAAGGAACGGCTGGTCGGGCAGACCCAGCGCGAGAATTTTCGCAAGGCGGTCAGGGCGGGGGTGAAGGTTGCTTATGGGACAGATGCCGGGGTCTATCCGCACGGTGGCAACGCAAAGCAGTTCGCGCATATGGTTCGATGGGGGATGACTCCGATGATGGCAATCCAGTCGGCAACGGTCAATGCCGCCGACCTGCTCGGACTCGGTGGGAAGATTGGTTCGATCGAGGTGGGTAAAGAGGCCGATATCGTCGCCGTCGAGGGCGATCCACTGGCGGATGTGTCCGTGCTCGAGACGAGGATGCGCTTTGTCATGAGGAGTGGAGTTGTTTACAGGACGCGGTAGAGGCGGGATGACTTAGCCCGTATTGGCCGTAATTGTCGACAGGTTCAGGCAGACAGGTTCAGGCAGACAGGTTCAGCCAGACAGGTTCAGCCAGACAGGTTCAGGAATAAGCGGACGGCGTCTGGTGTGCAGGGCCGTCCGCTTCCAATTAGTGGTTCAATTTTCACCGTTTTTTGGGGCTTTTCGGTTTTTGATGATCAGGCATTGACTGT
>JBEIMN010000540.1:0-2731 GCA_040378705.1 Acidobacteriota bacterium | reverse complement strand
GTAACCTTCGGGCCAACCTTCGTGGCAACAATATTCAGGAGACGCGGGCGATTCCGTTTCTGACCTCATTGCGCCGCCTCGTGGGTGTCGGAGCCAGCGCCGAGGTTGAGCAGGCACTGGCGACGTTTGGTCCGGAACATTTCTTCAGGATGCCGGATGATCACGAAGATGATCGCGAAGATGATCGCGAATCTGGGTTCTCAACAGACCTCGCAACGTCGAAACTGGTTGGTGAGGCGCGTCGGAATGGCGGAGTCGGCAACCTTGCCCGGGCGCTGGCAATAATTGGAGACGCGCGAAGTCGGGAGATGCTGCTCTGGCTCTGGGGAAGTGAGCCGGCAGATTCGATCGCCCGGCCAGAGATTCTCCGCGCACTGGCGAAGCTGAAACCGCTGATCCTGCCGGAGCTCCTGCGCGAGGCGATGGAGCAGCGTGATCCGATCGTTCGTGCCGCCGCGGCCGAACTGGTACCGTCATCGGCAGCCGGACTGACGATGCTAAAGGATGGCTATCAACGCTCGCTCGGTGATCCGCAAAACGATGGCCGGCTCGCCATCCTTCGCGCCATCGGCGGTTACCGCGAACCAGCGGCGACGACGATGCTTGAAGCGGCACTTCGCGATCCCGATCATCTTGTCCGGCGTCTGGCAGTCGATCTGCTCCACAAGCGCGGCGCGACAGACATCTCCTCGCGCATCGGCATCGTCCGAACCGATCGCCCGACTGAATACTATCTCCGACTCGCGCGCCGTCTCGAGCAGCCGGTATCGGCCCGAATCCTGACTGAAAAGGGGGTCATCGAGGTCGATCTCTTCCGCCGGGATGCGCCAATGACGGTCGAAAATCTGATCACCCTTGCCCGCCGCGGCTACTTTGATCGCCTCGCGTTTCACCGTGTCGTCGCCAACTTTGTCATTCAGGGAGGTGATCCGCGTGGTGACGGCGAGGGTGGTCCCGGCTATCAGATCCGCTGCGAAGTCAATACCAGACCCTACCTTCGCGGTACACTCGGCATGGCACTCTCCGGCAAGGATACCGGCGGCAGCCAGTTCTTCATTACACATTCATCACAGCCGCATCTCGATGGCGGATACACCGTCTTTGGCCAGGTTCGGAAGGGTATCGAAGTCGTTGACCAGATTACGCGAGGTGACCGGATTTCTGAGATCGTGATCGTCGAGCGTTCCGCCCGGCCTGAATCATCTCCCGGCGAGGCGCGCCCTGCCCGCCGCGACAACAAACCCCTGAGGCAACCCCTGAGGCGACCACTGAGGCGCCGATAATGGAGCCTCGAAGGGAATGTTAATGCACAACAACGCCAGAATCGCAGGCATGCTCGTATTGGTCGCCATCTGCCTCTCCACCACGGCACAGTCGCTGCCTGGCCCACAGCCTGGCCCACAGCCTGACAATCCCGGGTACTTCACCGGCAAGTGGAGTTTCAAGTATCTCGGTCGGAAGAGTCCGTTCGGCGACGGACAGTCGCAGGGAACCGCCGTCTTCTCCGCGCACGATTGCGCCGATTGCCCGGCCGGAACGACGATGCTCGATCTTCTCGTCACCTACCAGACGCCGGATGTTACTGGAGCCGAACAAGCCGTCATCAGCTTCGATCGCGCGACCGGGCAACTCAAAATTGCCAGCCACCCGGCTCCCGGCCTGATACCGAACGGGGAGGGTGACTGGTCAGCTCCCAACACCATCAGGATCAGTAGCGAAACCTTCACCGTCGGCCTCCACGGTTACAGACTCCGCCGCCTTCTCTCGATCGTCTCCAATGACTCCTTTACCGTCTTTGACGAACTGGCAGAGAATGATGGACCTTCAGAAAGCCCTTTTGAGAGATTAGGCAGCGCGGTCTGCCTCCGCGTCAAAAACTAGAACAATATCCCATTTAATTCTCCGCAACTTTCACCCGATCGCCCCCGATCATATTGACTCTGTGGTATAAATTGTGTAACTCGCGAATGCGCAGCTAGCAACGGCAGGAGCCTCAATGCCGCAAGTTCAATTGTTAATCGAAAACGGGAGGGTACTCAAGTGGCCAAGTATGGATTGGTAATCGGAATCAATGATTATCCGGGAACAGCCAGTGATCTGTCCGGATGCGTCAACGACGCCAACGACTGGAAGCAGATTCTCGAAAAGCGTGGATTCAAGGTCGGTCGTCTGCTCGACAAGGATGCGACCGGCGCGGCGATCAGGACGTCGATCAGGGAGACGATCAAGCCGGCAAAGTCTGGTGACACGGTCGTTATTCAGTACTCCGGCCACGGCTCATTCGTCCCCGACCGGAACGGTGATGAACCGGATGGCGTCGATGAGTGCATCTGCCCCTACGATCTGATGACCAAGGGAATCATCACCGATGACGAACTCTTCGAAATCTATAATGCAAAGGCCAAGGGAGTGAAGCTGCTGGTCATCTCAGATTCGTGCCACTCCGGCAGCGTCGCCAGGTTCGCCCCGATTCTGACCCCGCCATCGACAACCGGAAAGTTCGCGCCGCAGCGCAAGGTGAGATTTCTGCCGCCATCCGTCTTCCTCTCAAAGAAGGAGCTTGGAAAGATTGAACCGACCGCCCGCCATCGCGCGATCATCGCTCCGGTCAGCCATGCCGCGCTGCTCATGGCTGGCTGTCAGGACACAGAGTACAGTTTCGACGCCTATTTCAAGGGGCGCCCGAACGGAGCCTTCACGTTTGTTGCCATTGGCGAACTTGCCAAACTGC
>JBEIMN010000539.1:0-2739 GCA_040378705.1 Acidobacteriota bacterium | reverse complement strand
GGTTGATCCCGAGCAGCCCTACGGGTGATTGAGCATCGCCAATCGGATAGATCCGCGCAATTCCATACTGCCGCGCCAGCTCTTCCACAAACTCGTCACCGACCCTCAGACTCTGAATGCCGCGAACCAGCGCCAGCCTCATTACTCCATCTTCGACCACGGCGATCAGCCCACGGCTGATCGTCATTCGTCCCATGACCGACCGCAGCAGGTGGCGCAGCAACTCACCCAGATCGAGCGATGAGTGGAGCAGCTCGGCCGATTCAAGGAGCGCTTCGACCGTTTCAAGCTGGTTTTCCGGTTTGTTGACTGCTGAGTCCATTGATCGACCTGTCAGCCCGAAGATTCAGGTAGTCTGTCCCCGTCAGCGCCTTTTTGAGTTCAATCTTTTTACCATGTGAAGCTCGTTCTTCTGACCGGGGCTGATCTCATAGCTAACCTCATCCATCAGTGCCCTGATCAGCCGGATACCGAGCCCGCCCGACTTTCGTCCACTAACCAGCGAGTCGATCGTCGCCGGCGTCACCCCGGTCGGATCAAAACCGCGCCCCATATCGATGACCGAGATCCTGACCTCTTTGTCATCACATATCGCACGGATGATCACCTCCTTGCTGGTGTCATTACCGTAGACGTGCTCGATGACATTTGCGCACGCCTCGTCAACCGCCAGTTCGAGGTTGAAGATCTCCTGTTCTTCCATTCCGGTCTGCCGTCCAACCCTCTTGACGAAGTCGCGAATCATGGCAAGATTCTCGGTGGAGGAGGGCACTTCAAGCGTGAACTTCTTTTCGATGGCGGCCATTGGTCCCCTCAGGCAGTGCCGAAACGCTGCCGCGCGATCGTCTCGTTATCAAGTATGTCGAAGATCTCATGAAACCCAAGTATCTCGAAGGTGTGCTTCACCCTGGGCAGCAGACCACAGATCTTGATGTCACCACCCGACCCGCGAACCTCTTCGATGAAACTCATGAATACTCCCAGCCCGGCCGAGGAGATGTAACTCAACTTTTCGCAGTCGACAATCAGACGATGACGTCCGCTCACCACCTCATTCTGTACCGCCGCCTCGAACTCGGGCGCGGTATGCGCATCAACAAAACCTTCCAGCCGGATCAGTGACAAACCTTCATCGCAGCTGACTTGAACAGAAAATGGATTCGACACGGCAGATCCTCCCGGAAATGGGTTCATCTTAGCATACTTGCCGAAACTGGCAAGAGTTTGCAAGCCTCTTCATCTAATCGGCTCACTCAATCGCTCTAACCAATTTGGGGCAGGGCGATTGCGTCCAGGTTTCGAGTAACAACGCCCAATCTAATCATCCTGCCCAATCTGATCTACCTGATCAAGAAGCGAGAGCTGGTCGATATATTTCCCGGAGCGTCTGAGGTGGCGGGCGAATTTAGGTTTACCGGTCAGATCGAGCTCGTTCTGTTCGAGGTTGCCCAGAATCTCCTGCGCGCGCTCGACCACCTGACGCGGAAGCCCGGCAAGGCGCGCGACTTCGATCCCATAGCTTTTACTGGCGCATCCCGGGATGACGCGCCGCAGAAAGACGATTCGGCCACCGGATTCCGACACGGCGACCTGGTAGTTGCGGACACCGGGTCGCAGCTTCGATAATTCAGTCAGTTCGTGATAATGGGTTGCGAAGATTGTCTTCGCGCTGTGGTGAGGGTGATCGTGCAGATACTCAGCAATCGCCCAGGCAAGGGAGAGTCCGTCAAAGGTTGCGGTGCCGCGCCCGACCTCGTCGAGCAGCACGAGGCTTCGCGGCGTGGCGGTATTGAGAATGTTCGCGGTCTCCGTCATCTCGACCATAAACGTCGAGCGTCCCTGCGCCAGATTGTCGGAGGCGCCGACACGCGTGAAGATCCGGTCGACCAGCGCGATCCGTGCCGCGGCCGCCGGAACAAAGCTGCCCATCTGCGCCATGATCACGATCAGCGCCGTCTGTTTGAGGAAGACGCTCTTACCGCCCATATTTGGCCCGGTAATGATCAGCAGTCGGTCGGTCGTGTTGTTGATCGAAAGGTCATTTGGCACGAAGCGCTCGCCAAGTGTCTCGATAACCGGGTGACGCCCCTCCCGGATCTCGATCTCGTCGCTGTCGTGAATCTGCGGGCGGACATAGTTTCGGCGCGCCGCAACCTCCGCCAGCGAGCAGATGACGTCAAGCTGCCCAACCGCCCGTGACACATTCTGCAGCCGTCCGATCTCGAGCGCGATCCGCCGACGGATCTGGCCGAAGATCTCGGTTTCGAGCGCGAGTATTCGCTCCTCCGCGCCCAGTACCTTCTCTTCGTACTCCTTCAACTCCGGTGTCGTGTAGCGTTCAGCATTGACGAGTGTCTGCCTTCGCTCGTAATCCGGCGGGATACGGTCCCGATTGGCATTGCTGATCTCGATGAAATAGCCAAATACATTGTTGAATTTGACCTTGAGCGACCCGATACCCGTCCGGCCACGCTCCCGTGCCTCGATTGCCGCAATATAACTCTTGCCGCTGCGCGCGAGGTTTCGCAGCTCGTCGAGTTCCGCATTGTAGCCGTCGCGGATCATCCCCGTTTCGGTGGTGCTCGCCGGCGGATCTTCGGCTATCGACTCGCCGATCAGCGAGCGTACGTCGGCGAGTTCGTCGAGCTGCCCCTCAAGATCGCTGATTAGCCCCGAATTTGACGCCACGAGAAGCTGCCGAAGCTCCGGAATCAGATGAATCGACTGGCCAAGGGCGAG
>JBEIMN010000538.1:0-2743 GCA_040378705.1 Acidobacteriota bacterium | reverse complement strand
GGTCGAGATGGCGAAAGATCCGCGCAGCCGTCGCTCGCTGAAGAATGAATTTGCCCCATAGGTCAGTCCCGAGCTGACCCGCAACGCGTCATTGAGCATCGAGGTGAAACGCCCGCCGAACAGGGTGTTGATGACATTAACGTAGACGCGGTCCGGGTTACTCCTTGCCAGGCCAAGATTGCCAATCTGGTAGAAGGTCTGGGTCGAGTCTGGCTTGTCGACCAGCAGCAACCGTCTTCCCTTCGCGGCCTCCGGCTCCGGCAGACTCTTCAGTGTGGCCGCCTTACCGCTCCACGCCCCAAACTTCTCGACGAGTGTCCGCTCCATCTCCGCCGTCGTAAAGTCTCCGGCCACAGCGAGGATACTGTTCGCAGGTGTGTACCAGGTGCGGTAATAGCCGATCAGATCATCACGCGTGATCCCGGCCAGCGACCGCTCGTCGCCCGAGACGGCGCGACCGTAAGGATGCGTGCCGTAGAGGTAGCCGTTGAAGTAGTTGCCGATCACCCCCTGTGCCCGGTCACGCGCCGCCTTGATCTGATCGATGTTCTGCCTGAGCTGCTTCTCGACCTCGGCGGCAGGAAAGCTCGAATTGAGCACCGTATCGGCGAGCAGGTCGAGCCCTGTCGACTGATCCTTCTTCAGAAACTCGGCAGTGATTGCGGTGTAGTCGATCGTCGCCCCGGCATTGAAGGTCGCGCCGATAAAGTCGAGCTCCTCGGCCAGTCGTTCCGCCGAACGCTTCGTCGTCCCCTTGCGCAAGAGCGCCGCGGTGATCGAGGCCACTCCCTCCCGGCCGGCCGGATCGGCAACCGAGCCGCCCCTGACGAGCAGACTGAAGCTGACCAGCGGGATCTCGTGCTGCTCAGTCAGGATAACCGTCAACCCATTCGCCAGCGTCACACGCTTCGCCGGCGGCAGCTTCAAACCTCCGCGCGCTCCCTGTGCCGCAACCACGCCGCAAAGCAGCACGACGATCCACAGTCCGGAAAATACTCTTTTCATCATCTGTCCTCTCTCTTTTGACTTCAGCCGCTCGGGCCTCTTCTGGCTCCGGGAGCTATTTACGCTCAGCCGCCTTCTCGGGAACCAGCGTCGCCACCGTGCGATTTCGCGCCTGAAAATACTGCTTCGCGACCCGTTGCAGATCGGCCTTCGTCACCCGGCTGTAATCTTCCGCCGCGCTGAAGAGCTTCTGGTAATCACCAAAGAAGACCTCATACGTGCCAAGGGTGTTGGCCTTGCCACTAATCGTCTTCATCTGTCGATAGAATCCGGCGAGCAGGATATTCTTCGCCTTCTCGATCTCCTGATCGGTAACCAGCTCGTTCCTGACCCGGTCGAGCTCCTCGTCGATCGCCTTTTCGACCGCCGCCGGCTGGACGCCATCCTTCGGCTGCGCCGAGATCATGAAGAGCGATGGATCGAACGTCGCGTCAGAAGTGCCATTGATCGAGATCGCGAGCTGGTCACGCTCGACGATTCGCTGATACATCCGCGAACTCTGCCCGCTGAAGAGAACCGTCTGCAATACCTTCAACGGGTAGAAGTCGGCGTGCCGCGCCTCCGGGACGTGATAGCCCATCATCAGAATCGGCAACTGCGCGAACTTGCTGACCGTCACTCGGCGCTCACCCAACTGCTCCGGCTCGCGCGTCGTCACCGGCGGCGGCGGCGCATGGGCAGGAATTGGCTCGATATACTTCTCGGCGAGCCGAACGATCTCCTCCAGATTTACATCACCGGAGACGACCATCGTCGCATTCGACGGCGAATAGCCCATCTCGAAATGGCGCTTCAGATCCTCCATCTTCCAGTTCTCGATGTCGACCATCCAGCCTACCACCGGCCACTGATATGGGTGAGCCGTGAAGGCTGCCGCTCCAAGCTGCTCATAAAGTACTCCGAAATTGTTGGCATCGACCGAGGTTCGCCGCTCCGAGGCGACGACGCCCCGCTCCGACTCGACTACCCGCGGGTCGAAGCTCAGATTGGCGATCCGATCCGCTTCGAGATCGAAGATAAGTTCGAGCGACGACTTCGGAAACCAGTCCTGATAGACGGTGACATCCTCGCTCGTGTAGGCGTTGTTCGCGCCACCCGCATCCTCCATCACCCGATCAAACTGCTTCGGACCATACTTCTTCGCCCCGTTGAACATCATATGCTCGAAGAAATGCGAAAGCCCGGTCGTCCCCGGTCGCTCGTTGCGCGACCCGATGCGGTAGAAGATGTAAAGCGCGACATTCGGAATCGATGGATCCTCCTCGACGATGATCTTCATTCCATTCTTCAATGTATGCGTCTTAATCCTGAACTGCTGGGCACTGGCTGACGGGCCTGCTGCCAGCAGCACCAACAGGAGCATGAGCAGAACTCTGACTGGTTGCATTGTTTTAACCTCGATATTGTTGAATATTATTTTCAGATCGCCACAAAGCATGATTCCGTATCACTGCTCAACCTACAGAAATATCGTGCCTCTCCACTAGCAATGTGTGTTGAGTAGTAATGCCTTTCAAAGCACAGATCGTAACCGGACGGGCGGATATGACGCAAGCGAGGCCGGAAATCAGGCAGTACTAGTACATCTCAGACGGTCGACGGTGAACACTGGCGCATTGAAAATCATCGTTCTATGTGAGCGGGCTGGGTGAGCGGGCTGGGTGCTTGGGCTGGGTGCATGGGCTGGGTGCGTGGGCTGGGTGCATGGGCTGGGTGCATGGGCTGGGTGAGCGGGCTG
>JBEIMN010000537.1:0-2753 GCA_040378705.1 Acidobacteriota bacterium | reverse complement strand
GGTTAAAAGCGTCTGAGCCTGGTTCCGTAAATCTTTACCTCTGTGCGTGAGCTGAAAATCTTTGCTGCTTTGCGTCTCTGCGTCTTTGCGTGAGTCCAAAAAAAGGGGGCTTCAGACTTTTGTGTGGGAAGGGTGAAGAATTCGGGGGAATATGAAATTCTCCGGACATGCAAGACAAAGAACTTTTATCAAAAGCTATTAAGTCTGAGCACTCCCTGGAGCATCAACGACGTGGAACTCAGAATGGACAAGTTGAAGGTTACAGTGAGACTTATTCATCAAACTTCATGGCGATTCCGGTGCAAGAATGTGATGAGGAATGTCCCACACACGGACTCGAAAGGGACGGAGGTGGATGTGATTCCTGAATCCCCCGCGGGTGAGATTGTCGGAATCGAGGTGAAGGCGACGATGACATCGCGCGCAGAGGATTTCTCCAGGCTGCGCCATCTGCAATCCTTTGTTGGCGAGAGGTTCCGACGAGGATTCCTGCTGCACACTGGTGATAGAGCGATCAGCCTGAGGTTCCCCCGCTTTCGTAGACACCTGACTTGGCGCGATAATGCGCCTGGAGGTGAACCTGACGAAGAGGAAAAGGCGACAGTTTACGGGAGAGTTCAAGGCCGACGCGGTTAAGCTGGTTCGGACCGGTGGCCAGAGCAGACGGTGGTGGGCGATGCGTTGAGTCGCCACAACGACACTCAGCTGCCACTCGCAGCCCTGAAGCAAGGATGATGGCAGGAAAATGGTCAAGTTTTCCTGCCATCAATTTTTTGGGTCGCTTCGTGAGGCAGACAGTTTTTTAAGCTCAGGATTGGGGTGTATCAGGCTTTCAGGCCATCCTTCCGATGAACACGGATAACGGCAATCTTCGTCGAATGATTGAATGGAGCCGGGTCGGTGACAATTCCCGCTCCCGACCCGGGCACTGTTCCGGTAAAGTCCGGGCCAACCGGAATCAACTCCTCTATCTTCAGGTAGCCGTCACTGCAGAGCGCATTGAGAGTCGCCATGAATTCCGCGCCTGAAACATAGAGCCCGTTATTGACCGCGACCAGCCGTCCACCGTCAGCGATTAGTGGCCGGACTTTGTTGAGTACCCGCGAATAATTCTTTTCGAGATCGACTCTTCCCTTTGCCGTTTGGGCGAAGAATGGTGGATCGACGATTACGCAGTCGAAGAGTTGCGCCGATTTTATCAGCCGGCTGATCTGTGGCCAGAAGTCTCCGGCGACGAAATCAGCCTTCGCGATTGGGAATCCATTCAAAGTGTAGGAGGTCTTCGCGACATTGAGAAAAGCCCGCTTCAGATCGAGGTGGATGACGCGGCTCGCTCCTCTAACAGGGTCAGCAGGGGCCGCGCGGGCCGCGACTCCGAGGCTGCCGGTGTAGGCAAAGGTGTTGAGAACACGTGCGCCAGCCATGTTTTCGATCAGCCATTTGCGCAGATTACGCGTATCCAGGTATAGTCCCGCGTCACGGTTCGCCTGCAGATCGAGCGCATACCAGACTCCGTGCTCGCGTATACGGCGATCCGGTTCGGCATCGTTCATCCATTTTCCGTTGCGCTCCTCGGCGGTTGTTCCCGACCGCGATTTCCAGAGGATTGCCCCGAGCCACGGCAACTCTGCTTCGTAGAATCCTCGCGCCACCGCCATGTTGCGTACTCCGTCAAGAACATCTTCGGCGTAGTCATGGATTACCAGCGTTCGGCCATAGAGATCGATCGCCAGATCCGACCATCCCTCCGTAAATCCATTGAAGAGTCGGAACGCCGCTTCGTGCCGCGCATCAACGAGCGCTACTCGCGATTTTAGCGCTTCGGCGAGTCGCTCGATCAGTGGAGTTGAACTGTCGATTGTATTTAATTCCATCCCTCCAGTTTCACGTTAAATCACTCCGGGCGCAAGCTGATGTTGGATACCGTTCAGAATCTCCAGTCGAGACCGATCAGCGGGAAGATCCCGAGCTGGTCATCGAATCTTGACCGATTGTTCCGTCTGTCCCACGACAGACCGGCAACATTTTGGCGGTTGGAGATATTCTGTACTCCGATGAAGAGCAGGACATTCTGATCGCGAACCTTGAAATTATAGTCGGCGCGGACGTCGAGCCGGATGTAGTCCGGGGCACGCTCGCCATTGACCCGGTTGAGATCGAAGATACCACGTCGCTGCGCACGTGAGGCAGCCTCGTTGAATGGCGTGTACGGTCGCCCGCCCAGATGGACGTAGCGGGTCGAAAACTCCCATTTTGGGCTCAGCCGATAGCCGCCAACCAGGTTGAAGACGAAGGGGTAATCGTAGGTTCCAGGCCTGAAGATGCCGTCGAGTCCCGTGACGCGTGTTTTTGAAAACGCAAGGTTGGTCTGGCCGAACCAGCGGCTCGTGAACTTCTTTTCAGCAAAGAGTTCGATTCCCTGCGCGCGGCCACGCCCGGCGCTTGCCAGCGGAAAGAGGAGATCACGCGTCGCGAATGTATCGCCGACACTCGCGAGGGAGAGTGAGGGAAACTGCGTCGAGACTGGATAATCACGATAGTTTTTGCGGTATGCTTCAACCGTGAAGCGGAGGGAATCGCTCGCGATATAGGAAAATCCGGTCACGTAATGATCGGCGCGAAACGGCACCAGCCCCCGGTTCTGAGGAAATGCCGAGATGAAGATGAAGAATGGCTGCTGATAATAGGTGCCAAAACTTGCCCGCCACGAAAGCTTGTCGGTCAGGCGATAGCTCAGACCCGCCCGCGGGCTG
>JBEIMN010000536.1:0-2754 GCA_040378705.1 Acidobacteriota bacterium | reverse complement strand
GGCCGCGCCAATGACCCTCTTCCTCTCGGGTAATGGCCGCGCCAATACGCTCAATGGCGATGGGAGTCTCACCGAGGCGCCACCGGCGGCGGACGCTCCGGACCGCTTCGAATATGACCCGATGAATCCGGTCCCGTCTTACGGTGGCAACGTCTGCTGCACCGGCAACGCGATTGCCGGCGGTGCCTGGGACCAGCGTAAAATCGAAGAACGACCTGATGTCCTCGTCTATACCAGCGCGCCACTCACGGAGGGAATCGAGGTCAGCGGCCCGATCGAAGTCACCCTCTACGTCTCATCTGACGCGAAGGACACTGACTTCACCGTCAAGCTGATCGATGTCGAACCGGATGGCCGTGCCTTCAACCTCGACGAGACAATCCAGCGGATGCGGTACCGGAAAGGATACGACAAACCGCTCGTCTGGATGGAGCCGGGCAAGGTCGCCAGGGTCACACTCCAGCCAATGACCACCAGCAACTTCTTCAAGGCCGGTCACCGGATCCGGATCGAGGTCACGAGCAGCAATTTTCCGCGCTTCGACCGTAATCTCAATACCGGCGGAAACAACTTCGATGAGTCGAAGGGCGTCGTCGCGAAGAACGCGGTCCACCACTCGAAGCTGTATCCGTCGGCGGTGACGCTCTCAGTGGTTAAACGGTGATTGTTTCAGGGGGTTCGTTTTCGGTGCCGCACTGACGGTGAACTCTACTGCAGCGTCGACGAGATGGTGGCCTCACCTATGACCGGTTCGTTTGAAAAGACGATCCGGTCATAGACCTCCGCCAACTTCAACGTGCAACCGATCGATTCGATCGTCAGGCTCGCCGTCAGATCGTCGGATGTGCGGTAGAGCCAGCTGCCGTCATCGCGTCGCGTGAAATGCTCGATCCGGGGCGCTGTCTGCGCGACCAGCAGATAGTCTTTGAGGGAAGGATTCCATTTCCGCAGGCGCGCGAACTTCTCGCCACGATCGAAGGCCTCGGTCGATGGCGAGAGAACCTCGATGATCACGACCGGGTTGGTCAACACGTCTCGATGCTGGTCGTGAAAGTCTGGCACTCCGCAAAAGACGACCAGGTCGGGACAGGAGAATATTCCGCTCCTCTCACGCGGCTCCGCCGCTGGCCCACTCCGCACCTTGCAGCCCTTCGCCCATCCCTGACAGGGTGAACCTTTGAGCTGCATTCGTACTTCACTGGTCAGATTGGTACAAATAGTTCCGTGATCAGGGCTCTCGCCCGCCATCGCATAGACGAAACCATCGATATACTCGTGGCGTTCCGGGGATCTTCGCTCCTGCTCCAGATAGTCCTCAACCGTGAAAACAATCTTGTCTTTTGGGCCTTTTGGTAAAGCCATCGTCATCTGCCTCCACTGGAAACAGCCGTTTAAAACAGCCGGGTGAAGTAACGAGTTACAGACCGAATGCTTTATGGAGGGCGATAATATCACAGTGCGTGTCAGAAAATAGCCTAACTGCACACTTGCTTGTCGACGACCACTCACACCTGAATTTTAGCCCGGTCTGGGTTTTAGGCAGGGGGACGGGCAAGAATTTACAAGTTGCTGCGAATCTGATAGTTTAGCGTCTGGATTATGCTGGCCACTGACGCTTCACCGGGCCGTCAGGCTGATGGCAGATTCCAAACATTTCCGCATTGAAGCCTGATCAGCGGCATTGCCAGATATTAACCGCAACTGGAGATTGACCCGCCCCGTGTCATCCAGTTCCCTTCTCCCCGGCCCCCCCCCCGAAGCACGACGACCGCCCCGAATTCCCCCGTGAACAGGTCTATGTTGAACCAGTCCTGTAGCTGATTGAGCAGACTCTTCCGGTCGACGCCTGAACGGCAGGACGATTGGACGAGCTTAAGCGATGAAGAGCCAGGTTGTCGCCATCCCCCGCAAGCGACCAGCCCAACTGAGACCTGAAAATCCGCTGTCCCGATCCTCGCGTCACGAACAGCATCGCAGATCATTCTGAATGTCATACAAACGCATCATGCAATTGTTGTGGATCACGCTCTGCCTCCTGTCGGGCGGAAGCAGTGTCATCGCGACAACCGATGCGGGTCATATTCCGGTCCCCACGGCCTCACCATCGCGCGGTAAGGCGGTGGAATCACACGTTCACCGCGCCAGCCCGGAAGCGGCGGCGAGTCTCGCCAGCCGCTCGACCGATGACTGCGCCGAAATTATGATCGAGCAGAAGACGCTCAACCAGGGAATCGTTGGACGCCAGTACTCTCAACCCCTGAAATTGCAGAAATCCTTCAACTCCGGCGCGATGCCCAAAGGTCTCACCTGGAGCATCGTCAGTGGAACGCTGCCGATGGGGCTCTACCTGAACCCGGCCTATGGTCAGATCGATGGAATACCGGTACGCAGCGGCACCTTCCCGATCGGAATCTCGGTCGTCGATGCCAACGGCTGCAAAGGATACAGAAATTACACCATTCGAATCATCAACAGACCCTACCGGGCGCAAAACGATGAACTCCCGGCCAGCTTCGTCTCGGACAACATTCCGGGATCGATCCTGATCTACAATTTTTTCACCTCTGCCGTCACCTCGTCCGAGCAGTGCAATACACGGCTGACAATAACCAACACCCACCCGAATCTTGGTGTCTACGCGCACATGATCTTCATCGATAGTCTCGATGGCGGCATAGTCGATCACAACAGCTACCTCACCCCAAATCGAACGGTCTCGATATTGTTGAGTGACTTCGACCCTGGAACGACTGG
>JBEIMN010000535.1:0-2757 GCA_040378705.1 Acidobacteriota bacterium | reverse complement strand
TACTGCCTTGTTCACAGTTTCCGGCTGGGGCAGGAATTGCGATCAAGATCGAGGATGGGGACATAAGGCGGGCGCGCGATCCGGTCGTCATCGAGACGCTGCGTCAGCTTGGGATTTTGGAGGAGTCGCAACTCGATGCGCTGCGCGGTTACGCGTGCGGCGTGATACTCAATCCGCGCCAGATCGAGGTCGGTGAGATACGGGCTTCGTTCAAATTATCTTTGAGGTAGTCGATTGAATCAGCAGCTTCGCAAACTCTTTCCCGTGACACGGAACCACATTTACCTCAATCACGCTGCGGTCTGTCCGATCTCGCAGCCGGTCCACGATCGAATGCGGGAGTATACGACTGACCTGCTCGAGCATGGTCTGGTCCACTACCGTGAATGGGGTGAGGCCGTTGAGCGTGTTCGTGAGCTTGCGGCGCGGCTGGTCAACGCCTCTTCCGATGAGATCGCCTTTGCCCCGAACACATCTGCCGGCCTGGCGATGATTGCTAATGGTGTAGCCTGGCGTGAAGGGGATAACATCGTGACGAGTGATTGCGAGTTTCCTTCGAACGATATTCCGTGGCAGCGGATTGGTCGTGAGTACGGAGTAGAGTTGCGTGTCATTCCAGAGCGGGATGGGCGGGTCGAACTTGAAGAGATACTCGGAGCGATCGATGAGCGAACGCGTGTTGTCGCGCTCAGTTTCGTTGAGTTTGGCAGTGGCTTTCGCCATGATTTGCGGACGATTGGTCGATATTGCCGGGAGCGGGGAATCCTTTTCGTTGTCGATGCGATCCAGGGGCTTGGGGCATTGAAGCTTGACGTCGAAGATTGTTGTATTGACGCCTTTGCCGCCGATGCGCATAAATTTCTGCTTGGTCCGGATGGGATCGCTCTGCTCTATATCAGGCGGGCGGCACTCGAAAAGATTACACCGACCGTCCTCGGCTGGATGTCGCTCGAGCAGCCGTTCCTGTTTACACGGACGGCAAAGCCGCTTGTTGCCGGGGCGCGTCGCTTCGAGCCCGGAGCATTGAATACGACCGGAGTGGTTGGCCTCGGTGCGGCAATCGAGCTGTTTCTTGAGATCGGGCCGGAGAAGATCGAGCGGTACCTGCTGGATCTGACTGATTATCTCTGCACGCGGCTTGAAGATCAGGGATACGATATATTCAGCTCGCGGCGGGAGGGTGAAAAGTCGGCTGTTGTGTGTGTGCGCCATCAGAGAGACGCCGCAGGATACAGCGCGGAGGCTCTGTATCATCTTCTCAACCGGGAAGGTATCATCACCACTCCCCGGCTTGGACGGCTCAGAATCGCCCCGCATTTCTATAATATCCGGGAAGAGATCGATCGCCTGATCGAAATACTGCCGCAGTAGATTTGAGGCTGACAAAGCGTGTCAGTAGGAATATAATCCGGTTTCAAATTTGCCGGGTCTTCTGGCAGTCCATAACTAAAAATATCAGGATCCTTCAGGGTGTTTGACTGAAGGAGCAGCGACTTTTGGGTATCCGGGGTTGATTCCGGGATGATCAGCCGAAACTGCGTGTCGGGGTTGCGGAGCCGCGAGGTGGGGCACGGAGTTGAGCGTGGCCGATCTCGCGGTCAGTAATAATTTTGAACAATCGGGGAAATGGAGAAAACAATGAGTAAGACAACTCGACGGGATTTCATGCGAACGACCGCGGCGGCGACCGCCGGCGTTGCTGCGTCGCGTCTCAATATTTTGCAGCCGGAGCGCGTGCTTGGAGCTAATGGCCGGGTTCGTGTCGCGCTGGTTGGAGCGAGTGATCGGGCACTGAGTTCGCTGATACCGGCGTTTCAAACCTATGCCAAGGAGCTCAATTTTGAGCTGGTCGCGGTCTGCGATATCTGGAAAAAGAGGCGGGAGGAGGTTCCGGGCCAGTTGGCGCAGAAGTACGGCATCGCCGCGCCAGCCGGGGTGCGGAATACGGATGAGCTCTACGACCGCAAGGATATCGACGCGGTGATCGTCGCGACGGCCGATTTTCAGCACGCCTATCACGCGATCGAGGCGGTACGGGCAGGGAAGGACGTTTACGCCGAGAAGCCATTCGCCAACATCATGAGTGACGCGAACGAGGCGTTGAAGGTGATTGGTGGTTCGAAGCAGGTCTTTCAGGTTGGTACGCAGCGCCGCTCGACAGAGAGTTATATGCGGGCCAAGGAGTATCTCGATTCCGGCAAGTTCGGCGACATCGTGATGGCCGACATGACCTGGAACGTCAACCAGCCTGGCCGCTGGCGCCGTCCGAATGTCGTGCCGACGCTGAAGCAGGAGGATACAGACTGGAAGCGATATCTGATCAACCGCGATCCGAAGATTCCATTCGATGCGCGGAAATATCTTGAGTTTCGTCTCTTCTGGCCGTTCTCGTCAGGTATTCCGGATCAGTGGATGGTTCATCAGATCGACACGGTCCACTGGTTTACGGGCATTCCACATCCGCGCAGCGTCGTTGTCAACGGCGGGCTCTATCTTTGGAAGGATGGGCGCCAGAACTGGGATACGATGACTGCCGTCTTCGATTACCACAACGCGAAGACGGATAAATCTTTCCAGGTACTCTACTCGTCCAGGATGACCAACGAAGCTGGTGGGACCAAGGAGATCTACTATTCGAATGGCGGGACGCTCAATCTCGACACGAACAAGGTCACCTCGGATGGTGGTCTGAAGGAGAACATGGCGAAGCAGATGGGGATGAAGGCCAATCTGCTCGATTCGTACACGCTGACTGAC
>JBEIMN010000534.1:0-2758 GCA_040378705.1 Acidobacteriota bacterium | reverse complement strand
GGAAAATCGTCACCCGCAATCCGCGGCAAGACCATGTGCCCCATCTCCGGATGGAGCAACCCGTGCATCATCCGCCCACTGACCATTCCACCACCACCAATTCCCGTCCCGATCGTCAGGTAGATAAAGTCATCCAGCCCACGAGCCGCGCCCCACGCATGCTCTCCCAGTGCCGCGCCGTTGACGTCCGTATCGAAGCCGACCGGCAGATCCCGCAGCCTCTGCCGCAATCCACCGACCAGATTCGTATACTGCCAGCCAGCCTTTGGCGTCGAGGTGATGTATCCCCAGGTCGGTGAGGCCGGGTCCAGATCGACCGGGCCGAAAGAGGCGATCCCAAGCGCCGCCAGTTGCCCAAATCGTGACTCCTGCTCCACCAGCCAGGCAGCGACTCGATCGAGCAGCACCGCCGGATCGCCTCCCGTTGGGAAAGACTCCCGCGCCAGCATTCTTTCGCCAGGTCCGGTCCCAACCGCGCAGACAAACTTTGTCCCACCGGCCTCGATCGCCCCAATCAAGCTCTCATTCGCACTTACTGACACAGGTTTCCTCCAACAGATTTGTGGCCAGATTTGTGGTCAGATTTATCATTCACGACACGCTGCAAGTCTCCATTTTTAACGGTCAGGTTGCAACCTCAGGACGGAGAAATGGCCGGAAGGAGAAACCGGAAGATTCGTCATTTATTGAGTTGGGTAAGTTGGGCGGGAGTGGGAGATTCGGAGGGAGCGTGGCAACTCCCAGCCATTCATTGACAGGCTTCTGCGCCAATTGGTCGCGACTGCAGATGATAGCCTGATGATCGCCTGAACTGAATCTCAGTCTGCAGTGGTGTCGGCTTGCGTCGTCAACCGTTTGAAGATCAACCAACCGATGAGAAGTCCGACGAGAGTTGCCCCAAGGTCGTTGAAATCGAAGACGAGTCGACGGCTCGACTGCTGCAGAAACTCCCAGGCAATCAGCCCGCCACCGGCGAAGAGTGCCAATCTGGTATAGTTTCGCCGGACCATCACGTCGCTCATCGCCGGGCGCTGTTCGATCCAAATGCCGAGAAGCACATACGGAATGGCAATCGCCGCCGCGACGTTTGGCAGCACCCCGATCAGAAAGCTCGCGACCTCACCGCCGTCAAAGTGTATCTCACGCAGCCACCCCACAAAACTGAGCGTCGCCAGCGCTCCCAGTCCAACCAAAGTGTAACGCAGTGACATTTTCATCGGATCAATAATAACTTCAGAAATGGCATAAACAGCGCCGTCAAACAGGACGGGGAGACCAGTCGCCAGGCGCGACCAACGTCTCCCCGTGTATCTTTGAAACGAACGTGCTAGACCCGGCTGAAGATCGAGTTACTGACCGTGCCGGTGCTGTCGGAGAAAGATTCCTGTTCGATCCCCATCGAGCGCAGAATACTCAGGTAAACATTGGCCATGCGCGTATCGTCGTTCCGCCAGTAGCCACTGTGCCTGAGTCCCATATTCTCACCACCGACGATCATCGTCGGTATATTGTGCGGATTGTGGGTCGTGCTGGCTCCACTGCCATACAGGACAATCGTATTGTCGAGCAACGTGCCCTGGCGATCCTGATACTCGTTCATCCGCTTAAAGAAGTGAGCGAGCTGCTGGCTGAGAAAGAGATCATACTTCGCGAAATCGAGTTGTCCGTCCTTATCGGTGGCATGCGAAAGGTTGTGGTGGGTCTTCGACAATCCCAGCTTGAGTGGGAACGTGTCGCTGATGCCCATGCCATCTTCGCGATTGAGCATGAAGGCGACCGAGCGCGTGATATCGGCGTCAAAGGCCAGTGCGATCAGGTCGAACATCGTATGATAGTACTCGGACGGATCACTCTCATTGGTGGCATCGAGTTTGAGCCGGGAGTAATCCTGCTTCTTGAGTGGAATATCGATCCATTTTTCCGAGGCGGCGAGCCGCGACTCAACTTCGTTGAGCGAAGTGAGGTACTGCTCCATCCGCTCGCGATCTGTCTTGCCCAGCTTTTTGTCGAGTGCACGCGCGCTCTCAGCCACGGCATCGACCAGTTTGATGCGGTGCTGAAGCTTCTCGTGCTCGCTCTTCAGTGACGAGCGGTCACCGCTGAAGAGTCGCTCGAAGACTCTGCGCGGCTTGTTCTCTGCCGGAACTGCGCGGCCTTCGAGGCTGTAGGAGATCGTGCCCGTCCGCGAAAGGAAGCCGGTGCCGGCGTCGATCGAGAGCGTCAGTGAAGGCTGGCGGCAGTACTTTTTTGTGTGCAGCGCGATCACCTGATCAAGCCCGGCGGTGTTGTAGGTTCCTGGCTTCGGATTCTGAAGCGGCGCGCCCGTCAACCACATATCGGAGCAGGTGTGCGGGTCTGCCTTGGGACCATTCGGATGATAAAGTCCACCCATGAAGCTGATCTGCCTGCGGTATGGCAGCAACGGCGCGGTCGACTTGCCAAAGACAATCTCACCATTCGCCGCAGTCTGTGGAAACCAGCTCCAGTCTGAGATTCCATGATCCTTCAATGGCAGTGACATGCCATTGGCAGTATAGATTGCACAGAATCGCCGCGGGAGTGGATCAACGGCCGCGGCGCCCATGATGTCGAGAACGGGCAGGGCCAGCGTTGCGCCGCCGAGACCTTTCAGGAAAGCACGGCGATCAATTCGGAAAGAGTTGGTCATAAGTCCTCCAAAAGCTGCGTTGATTTTACTATTTTTCCAGGAAAACCGGGCTATTGACGACATACTGGATCATGTTTTTCATCCGGTAGC
>JBEIMN010000533.1:0-2759 GCA_040378705.1 Acidobacteriota bacterium | reverse complement strand
CGGTCAACAATGACGAGGTCGGTCCGGTCATCCGCTTCGCCCTCGACAATCCGAAGAAGATCTCCTTCATCTCCTTCCAGCCGGTCTCATTCACCGGACGCGACGAGGATATTACAGACGATCGCCGCCTGCGCCAGCGCTATACGCTCTCGCACATGGCACACGATGTCCGGTCCTCGATCGGCATCACCGATCCGCATCGTGACTGGTTCCCGATCTCGCTCATGAGCGCCTTTGCAGACTTCGCCGACCTGATCCACGGACCTCAGGCAGAGTGGGGCCAGATGAGCTGCGGTTGCCACCCCAACTGCGGCGTCGGAACCGCGATCATGATCGACAAGGAGACCAAGGAGATGGCTCCGGTTCCCGAGTTCATCAACATCCCCGGCCTCGTCAAGGATATGCAGAAGATCACCGACGCGGCCCGCAGCAAGACCGTCTCGAACATTATGATCGGTCTCGCCCTGCTCAAGCACTACAATTCATTCAAGGCGCCAACCGCCTTCAAGCTGACAGACCTGCTCAAGAAGTTCGATAAGACCTTCAACCTCTCCGGCAAGAACTACGGTAAAGTCTCACCGGATCGGACGATCGAAGATGTTATTGCGCGCCGCCAGGATCGCTGGAACTTTCTCTTCGTCGCCGGAATGTGGTTCCAGGATCTCTTCAACTATGACTTCCGCCGGACGGAGATGTGCATCATCCCCTATGGTACACAGGAGGGAGAGATCAGCTTCTGCGCCTACAATACCGGTATCGGCTGGCGTAACATCATCGAGAATATGCACCAGAACGCGACGGTCGCGAAGTGGTATCAGGAGCATGGTCGCCACGAGATCTTTGCCAACAACCACACCGTGACGCTCTCGGATACGGCGCACAAACTGGCCGTCAACACGACCGATGCCTCGCGTGGTCGTGAGAAGGGTGTTCTGCCCCAGACGGCGAAGGAAGAGCAGCAGATGATGCGCAAGCTTTATATGCAGTCGATCCTCAAGCAGTCCGACGCCGCGCCGAAACTTGTCCAGCTTGGTGGCAAGAACGACAAGACTGATGGCACGGGCGCCGTCACGATCCAGAATTGATCGTGACTCGGTAAGCAGGATAAGAAAAGAACAGGTTATTCTCTCAATAAGACTGACGGCTGTCGAAGGTTACTTCGACAGCCGTTTTTTACTTTCTGGTCTGGATCTCAGCCGGTCACTTAATCAACTTTTCATTGGTGGCGCTGGCGGCATCGAGCCGGCTGGCCATGCTGCCGATTGCCAGTTCCCTCTTCTCCGCCTCCTTGAGAAACTGGTTATGGTCAGCGGTCAAAGCCTCAAAGACCGGCTGGAAGAACTCCTGCGCGGCTTCAGTACCGCCACCGGCAATTCGACTTCGGTATTTGTCGATCTCCGCCTTCATTTCGAGCAGTCTGTTCGCCGCGGTCAGATAGCGACCCGCATTCGCCCGATCCTGATTCATCTCCGAGCGCGACAAGGTCAGCGCTGCATACGCAGAAGCAATCACCCCAAGCGAGGCAATCAACGCCAGCTTTGCAGACCAGAGGGAGAGCGCGCCGGCGACCGCCGTAAAGGTCGAGGCAAGAAAGAGCGCCCGCGACGAACCGGTCAATGTCTGACGTGCCGATGACTCGTGCTTGCTGCCTCGTTCCCTGAAGTAGTCGATCTGATTATCGAGCAGGAACCGCCGCACATATTCAAAGCCGAGAAGCTGGTCCGCCGGGGCGACGTCTTCAAGGACTGACTTGAAGTAGGCGAGCCGTTTTGCCTCCGCCCGCGCGCGATCCCCCGCCCACTGCGTCGCCAGCCCACCCCCGCGGAGCTGTGAGAGCCACATTGTCGCGAGCCCCGAGGTGATGATGCCAAGAATGCCGACCGACCTGACTGGCCACACGCCAAACTTCACCTGAAGCGCGTCGAGACCTCCCGTCACCAGCAGCAGGGCACCCAGGCTCGCCGTGGCAAAGACCGCCAGATCCGCCTTCCAGGCTGTCTCCTTGAACAGGGCCTGCGCCCTGACCGCCCTCAGATTCAGCTCTTCGTAACTCTCTGCGAGAACCATCTGTCGCGATCCGCCAAGGCAGGCAGCGAGCGATGGAGCCTTCTCCGCGAACATCCTTGCATGCTCAGTCGGAGTAACCTGCCAGTCGGTCGCCGGCTCGCCCTCACCGATGGTCTCACGCGCATTCGTTATCAATGCCTGCTCATTCGACGACATACTTGTAACCTCACTGTTCATTTCAAGTTTTATAGTTCTGACCTGACTGTGTGGGTTATATTCGAGTCTGCCGTCACAAGTCCAGCTATTTTTTTGCTCAATGGTCAGACAATAGTGACGAGTTTGGAATCGGCGCTCTCTGGTGCTTCTGCCGACGGCCGTCATTCTCGTCCTCGTCGCGGGCTATTATTACTGCCAGCAATATCACACATCAGCGGACTCTCCGCCTGCCAGTGGGCCTCGCTGACACACAACACTGAATGAGAGAGTTGGGCTCGCCGATCGGGCATTGTATGGCCGAGAAGGTTGAAGAGTTTTGCTGATACCCTCAGAATTCGGTCGATGACCTCAGGGGGAGGCGACCAACTATCCGATCAACCTCTTCCCGTAAGCCAAGCTGGCGGATGAGTCGATGCAGGTTGGGTGGCAAAATATTCAGAAGATTTGCCGCCTTGGTGATGTTCCCGTCGACAAGCTCGATGGTGCTGAGGATTTTCTGCTTCTTCGCTTCACGCGCCGCCTCCGAAAGCTTGATT
>JBEIMN010000532.1:0-2761 GCA_040378705.1 Acidobacteriota bacterium | reverse complement strand
GACATTCGATGGGGGAGGATTATTGGTTGAAGCCGAATCCGAAATCAGGGTCCTGAGCTGTTCCTGATCGGGAGGAGCAGGCCGGATGAATGGCGTCTGCAGTTCAACTGGTTTCAGGTTCGGCTTGATCATCAGCGAGCCGATCGCCAGCGATCCGATCACAGCCGTGAGCAGCGTAACGATGGGGCGGAATCCGAGCGGTGGCAGTCCATCGCGATAAAGCAGCCGACGAAGTATCTCTGGGAGGTTGATGCCGAGACGATTCTGATGGCCGAAGATAAAATTGAGGAAAACATAGTCGTGGAGCGGCTCACGCTGCTTCACCCCGGAGAGCGAGCGCCTGACGTTCTCCCAGCGGAGCCATTGACGAAGCCTTTCGCGCCATGACTGCCTGTTCGGGATCGCGTAGCGGAGAGGCACCGGCTGGCTCGGGTTATCGACTGCGCTGCGGAGTAGGGTATCGATCGTCCGACGGACGATGGCCTGGGTGCTCTTGTCGCGGGAGAGGTCTTCAACCAGTGCTTCGCGAAGCCAGTCAGGCATGAAAGTCTGGCGAAACCACGGAAGTTGAAGTAGTGAAAGGATGCGACCACTGAGATTTCGTTGCCATTCTTTCCGGCGTTCGAAAAGAGCAAACCCGTGGAAGATGACGAGGTCCCACGTAATCTCAGGATAGACTGCACAGGCGCGAAACCAGTTCCAGCCATCAGGCCCGAGATACTCTTTTACCTCGGCGAGGAGTCGCTGAATCTCGACTGCCGGGGGCGACTTTCGTTCCAGCCAGCGGTTGGGACGCTCGATGATCGATCGTGGAAGCTCCGCCGCTGGCGGCGGCAGCGTGCCTGGCTGACGGCCCTGATTGAACCATTGCCCGAGTTCATCCAGCCCGTCTGTACTGGCCGGAAGGATCAGGAATTGCTGTGCGGTAAGCGCTGCCCGCAGATGGTCGGGTTGTCTGGACGGGGTCAGCAGAACGCGCTGCTGCCAAACATTGAACTGGCTTAGCCAGGGATATGGTTTTCCGGTGAAGGGATCGACGAATCCCGCGCCATCACTAAAGATTATCAGCCGGTGATCGGAAAACCGCGCGGCCAGGTGCTCGATCGAGACGATCGGAGCCGATTCGTCAGAGGCATTTCGGCAGAGCCGCGCATCGCGGTCGAAATAGTACGAATCGACATAGAGTCCATTATGCCTGAACTGCCACAACAGCTCGTTGGCAATGCCCGATTGCAGGTCGGAATGGCCGGTTCGGTCGATCAGCAGCAGATATTCGGGAACGGTGCGACGCTTGCTGAAGGCGGGAGTGAATAGTCCGCCGCCGCGTGAAGTTTCACGAATGGTCGCCGGCAGGTCGAGATCGCCCAGGCTCATCGGGCGTGGGCGGCGCAGCTCGATGATCAGTCGCCGTTCACGGGCGGACGCGAATAGTATGTTTTTCGCCCCCACGACGGAGAGCTTTTCGAGACGGGGCAGCTTGCGGCTCGGAAGTCGATTCAGCCACGCTTCGCGGAGTCGCCAGGCAATGACCTGCCAGATTACCCAGCAGAGCAGCGGCAGCAGGATGATCATCACCATTTGCCACGTCACCTCCGGCCAGATTGGCGTTACCGGTAACACCACTCCGTCCGAAGGCGGAGGTGGCGGCGGAGGCGAAGGACTCCGCTCCTCCTCCAGCGGGTCGATTGTGACCGGACGTGGCTTAAGGATGATCTCGTTTTCGATATTAAGTCGGTCAAGCCGTGGCTCGATGTCACTGGATGCCGGAAAATGTCGGGGATGAGCGACTTCGAGTTTCCGGGATGCCCCCTGTCGGGCTGCCCGCAGGAGGTCGATGTTTCGCATTTCGAAGACGACTCGATAGAGTCCCGCCCCATCCGTGGTCTGGGCCGGTTGGTTAGCGAGGCTGACCGTGGCCCCACCCAGCGGCTGTCCGGCTCTTTCGCTGAAGACATGGCCGGTGACGGTGATCGTCTGACGACGCTGCAGCCAATAGCCCGCCAGCAGCGCGATCGTGACGATTAACGCGGTTGTCGCGAGCAGCAATCGGAACGCCAGCCGCCGCCGAACAACTCTTTCCTGACCACTATTCTGCGGCTCGGATGGTTGGGCGGGTGTCGTCGTCGATGTTTCCTGGCTCAGTTCGTTCGTCGTGTCACCTGTGCCCGGAAATTCCCGCACCCAGGCTTGAAACTGTTGAACGAACTCCGCCTGGTGCTCTTTTGAATCGCAGAAGACCGGCGCCAGCCAGTCGCGCCACTCGCTGCGCGCCAACGGAAGTCGCCCCTCCGCCGCCAGCCGCAACAGCAACTGCTGCGCCGCCAGCGTGCGCTGCAACCCGGGATCAAACCCGCTCAGACAGAGCCGCTCCCGCAGCGCCAGCAGCGCGTCGAGCAGTTTGTCTTCGTTATTGGTTGGCGAGTTTGACATGGTTCCGGATCTCTGTTGCGACTACCAGCTGTTCTTTTTGATCATTTCCAGGACGTGCGCCTGATCATTAACTCCCTTAACGATTATCGACAGTGTTGCGAGGTGGAGCTCTTTCTGCTCGCGCAGCGGCTGATCAGGATTGGCTCCACGCTCACGCAGGAGCGTCAGCCAGTCGATCAGTTCGGCCGTTGCCGGCCGCTTCTCCCACGATCGGACCTCCTCGTCCCGCAGCGTGTGAAAGAATTGGAGCACCTCCCGAATCAACGGACTCTCCTCATTCTTTGCAAACTCTCCAAGCTGGCGCTGAAGTATCTTTTTCAGTTCGTCAGGG
>JBEIMN010000531.1:0-2766 GCA_040378705.1 Acidobacteriota bacterium | reverse complement strand
GGATGGCCGGCTCTTAAAAATGCGATCGCTCCGGTGAAAAAGGGACTTTGCAAAAGCCCTGTCCGGACCCCGACAGACTTCGCTGGAAATTTGACAAAGCCAGTGGGGGCGATTACATTTGCCTTTTCGACTAAAGACCGCAATTTTGTGAGACAAGAGCCATGACTGGAAACGAAGTACGCGCGCTATTCCTCAACTATTTTGCCCGTCAGGGGCACAAGATCGTCAAGTCCTCGCCGCTTCTGCCGGCAAACGATCCGACGCTCCTCTTCACCAACGCCGGGATGAACCAGTTCAAGGATGTCTTTCTCGGGGCGGAGCAGCGCGATTATCGGCGGGCGACGACCTCCCAGAAGTGTGTCCGGGCGGGTGGCAAGCATAATGATCTTGACGAGGTTGGCAGGACAGCGCGCCATCACACCTTCTTCGAGATGCTCGGCAACTTCTCATTCGGCGACTACTTCAAGGAGGAGGCGATCCGATTCGCCTGGGATCTGCTGGTGAACGAGTACAAGCTCGATCCGGAGCGGCTCTGGTTCTCAGTCTTCGCCGGCGACGACGAGGTGGGGCCTGATGAGGAGGCGGTGCAGTTGTGGGAGAAGGTTGGGGTGCGGTCGGAGCGGATACTCCGCTTTGGCCGAAAGGACAATTTCTGGCAGATGGGGGAGACAGGACCGTGCGGCCCCTGTTCCGAGATCCATTATTACATGGGACAAAACCCGACCGATGCACAGTTGAACCGGGCGGAGTTTGTCAACGGCGACGGGGACGACACGATCGAGATCTGGAACCTCGTCTTTATGCAGTACAACCGGACAGAGGTGGGGCCAGGCCGATATAAGCTCGAGAACCTGCCTGCGCCATCGGTCGATACCGGGGCGGGGCTCGAGCGGGTGACGGCCGTTTTGCAGGGTGTGCCATCAAACTATGAGACAGATCTGATCCGCCCGATCATCGATTTCACGGCCGGATTGATCGGCCGTGGCTACGTTTACGATGACGCAGCGGAGAATGTCTCGATGCGTGTCATTGCAGACCATGCGCGGGCGACGGCCTTTCTGATCACGGATGGAATCTTTCCCGGGAATGACACGCGCGGCTATGTGTTGCGGAAGATTATGCGGCGGGCGATCTGGCACGGCCAGAAGCTCGGTTTCCGGGACCTCTTCTTCCACAAGGTGGTCAATTTCGTGGTCGATCTGTTTAGTGAGGCCTATCCCGAATTGCGCGAGACACGGAGTGTGATCGAGCGTGTGGTGAGAATCGAGGAGAAGCTTTACGGTTCGACCGTCGGAACGGGACTTGGGGTTCTGGACGAGGTCATGAAGCGCTCGACCGATCGGCGGGTTGCCGGGGCGGATGTCTTCAAACTCTATGACACCTTCGGCTTGCGGTACGATCTGATCGAGTATGTGGCGACGCAGCGTGGGTATCAGCTCGACCAGGAGGGTTTTGAAGCCGAGCTCGATAAGCAGAGACGGCGGGCGCGCGAGTCGATGAAGGGGGGCGCCGCAAAGGTGGTCAACCCGGTCTACCAGGAGGTCGCCGGATTGGGGCGGGTCGAGTTTACAGGTTACGGCGGAACATCACTGAGCGGCGCACGGGTCGTGGCCGTGATCAGGGATGGCCAGGTGGTGAGCGAGATCGGTGCGGGAGAGCGTGCCGAGGTGGTTCTCGACCGGACGCCATTCTATGCTGAATCGGGTGGGCAGATCGGTGATACCGGAATCATCGAGAATGAGTCGATGCGGCTGCTGGTCTCTGACACGCAGTCACCGACATCAGGTTTGATCGTTCACCGGGTCGAGGTTGAGCAGGGAACCATCAGGCAGGGAGATCAGGTGACGGCGCAGGTTGATGGCGAGCGACGATCGCGAACGATGGCCAATCACACGGCGACCCATCTGCTGCACGCGGCGCTGCGGGAGGTGCTCGGTCCGCACGTCAAGCAGGCCGGTTCGCAGGTCTCTCCGGACCGACTACGCTTCGATTTTACCCATTTTGCGCCGCTGACACACGATGAGATGGCAGAGGTCGAGCGGCTGGTCAATGAGCAGACGCTTCGCAACACCGCGGTCTCGAAAGAGGAGAAATCACTCGACGAGGCATTGAGCATCGGGGCGATGGCGCTCTTTGGCGAGAAGTATACCGACAAGGTTCGGGTCGTCAGTGTGCCCGGATTTTCGACCGAGCTGTGCGGTGGAACGCACGTCAACGCGACGGGTGATATCGGAGTCTTCAAGGTTGTCTCGGACAGTTCGATCGCTTCGGGAACCCGTCGGATCGAGGCTGTCTCGGGCAAGGGCGCGTACGAGCGTTTTCAGACGGCTGAGAATCTGCTGACCGAGACGGCCTCACGTCTCAATACGGCGGCGGGAAGGCTGCCGCAGGAGGTCGATCGGCTTCAGGCCCAGATCCGTGAGCATCAGAAAGAGATCGAGCGGTTGAAGTTGAAACTGGCCCAGGGCGGCGGAGCAGCGACCGAGGAGGTTGTCGAGATTGCCGGGATCCGGTTGCTTGTTCGCGAGGTCGACGGGTTGGGCAAGGAGGGACGCCGCCAGCTTGGTGATTCCCTGACGAGAAAGATCGCACCAGGCATCGTCGTGATCGGTGATCGCGAGGAAGGCAAGTCGTCGATCCTCGTCATGGTCTCGACCGACGCGACAAAGCGGATCGAGGCAGGGCGGGTGATCAAGTCGATTCCAGGGGCGCGTGGTGGCGGCAAGCCCGATCTGGCAGAGGGGGGCGTCGAGTCTGACAAGCTGT
>JBEIMN010000530.1:0-2780 GCA_040378705.1 Acidobacteriota bacterium | reverse complement strand
GGTGGGGAGAAGGCTCCGAAGCCGCCAAAACGTGGTGGTCTGACCGGGATGCTCACCGATATTTTTGGTGGAAATGCCCCGCGCTCGTGATGGCTGGAGATCGGGTCGAAGTCGGGTGGTCAGGCTGGTGAGGGTCACCAGAGCGTATGTCATCTGGCAATACTCGAAAGAACAAAGGATCTGCATCGCACGGAGTCCCTGTATTGACTGGTATGAAAGAGCCCCGCAGGTGAAAATTTATGGCAACATCAATATTACAAGATCGAGTAGCCGCGATCACTTCTAGTGATCGTGATTTACCAGGAACGCGCACTGCTGGCGGTCACGATTGGGAGACTATATACGAGATCATTTTTCGGATTCATCGTATCCTGGTCAATAAACTCGACCCGACAGTGCTTGATGGTGATCCGGTGGTCAATCGGGGCCAGGTGAAGCGTGAGATAGGGTTGCTTCTCGACAGGGAGCTCGTTCCGCTCAATACCAGCGAGCGTGAGATGATCACAGAGTATATACTGAACGAGATCTTCGGTCTTGGTCCGCTCGAGCCACTGCTTGCAGACAAGACGATCTCCGACATCCTTGTCAATGGGCCGCGCCAGGTCTACATCGAGCGTCGGGGCCGGCTCGAGCGGGTTGATATCAGATTCCGGGACGACGCGCATCTGATGCAGATTATCGACCGGATCGTTTCGCGTATCGGCCGACGGGTTGACGAGTCGTCGCCAATGGTCGACGCCCGACTCCAGGATGGATCGCGCGTCAATGCGATCATTCCGCCGCTCTCGATCGATGGTCCGGTTCTCTCGATTCGTCGTTTCGGATCCGAGCCACTGACAATCAAGGATCTGGTCGATCTGAAGGCGCTGACGCCGCAACTGGTTCAGATTCTTGAAGCCTGCGTGAAGTCGCGGCTCAACATCCTGATCTCGGGCGGAACGGGCGCTGGTAAGACGACGATGCTCAACTCGCTCTCGGGCTTTATTCCGCACAACGAGCGGCTGGTGACGATCGAGGATTCGGCGGAACTGCTGCTTCAGCAACCGCACGTCGTTCGACTCGAGACGCGGCCACCGAACATCGAGGGGCGCGGAGAGATTGCGCAGCGCTCGCTGCTGCGTAACGCACTGCGTATGCGTCCTGACCGGATCATCGTTGGTGAGGTTCGCGGTGAAGAGGCGATCGATATGCTCCAGGCGATGAATACGGGACACGATGGAGGTCTGACGACAATCCACGCCAACTCGGCGCGCGACGCGCTGGCCCGTCTCGAGACGATGATCGCCATGGCCAATCTGCGTATTTCAGACAAGGCAATGCGTCAGCAGATCTGTTCGGCAATTAATTTGATCATTCAGGTTTCGCGCATGAGCGACGGTACGCGCAAGGTGATGAGTGTCTCTGAGGTCGTCGGCATGGAGGGTGAGATTATCACCATGCAGGAGGTCTATAAATTCACTCGAACCGGCATGGGGCTCAACGGAGAGGTGCAGGGGCAGTTCCGACCGACCGGAATCCGGCCGCGATTCTCGGAGAGGCTTGAGCAGTACGGTTTCAAATTGCCGCCACAGCTCTTTGAGCCCAACTTCTAATTTTTCCCAGGGGTAGCCAAGGGGTAGCCAAGGGGTAGCCCGGGGTAGTTGGAGAGAGGGGGAACGAACACGATGAAACTGATCTACCTTGAGATTATCTTCGCCACACTCGCCTTCCTCTTTCTGACGGCGGCAATCTACTTCTTTGTCAATCGCGATGTCTACGCATATCGGAAGAAGGTTAGGAAGCGGCTGGAGGCGTTGCGCACGGATGGTGGTGGACGTTCATCCAAGACCGACCCAGACCCCGAACTGAGAGGCCTATACCGGTTGAATTTGCTTCCTTATTGACGAGCGACTCCATGACGAGCGAATGAAGAAGCTGCTCGGAAGGTAAGATTCTATGTTTCCACACCATCCCTGAATCAGATGGGCAGGGGAAATCTGCTACTGATAGCTGCTACTGGGAGCTGCTACGAAGAAAGAGGTTACCGAATACTATGAGTCTGATCTACCTTGAAATTATATTCGTCGCGCTCACCTTCTTCTTTCTGACGGTGGCAATCTACTTCTTTGTCAGCCGCGATACCGATGCATATCGGAATAAGATCGACGAGCGGTTGAAGGAGATGGTCAAGGAGCGTGGTGGTGCAAGCAAGCGTGAGATCGAAATAATCAGAGATGACCTGTTGAGCACGATCCCGTTCTTTCATCGGATGCTGATCAGGTTTGAGGTTTTCACTCGGCTGCAAAATATCATTCGGCAGGCTGACATGACTGTCTCAGTCTATCGGTTTGTCATCACGAGCATTGTTGGTGGTTTTTTGCTTGGGCTGACAGCCTTCTTCTTCTCCGGTTCGATGATTGCGATGCTGATTGTGACGACGGTGGTCATGCTGGTTCCGCTTGGAGTCGTTTTGAACAAGCGGAGTAAGCGGTTCAATAAACTGCTTGAACAATTGCCGGACGCGTTGGAGATGATGGTCCGATCGCTCCAGGCGGGGCACAGCTTCAGCTCGGCGTTGCAGGTGGTCGCGACCGAGATGCCGGAGCCGATTGCGCGTGAATTTGGTAAGGCGTATGAGGAGCAGAATCTCGGCCTTAACGTCAAGCAGGCGCTTGAAAACCTGATCGATCGGGTTCCGATCCTCGATCTGAAACTATGTGTAACGGCGGTTCTGATCCAGCGCGAGATCGGTGGCAACCTCTCCGAGGTATTGCGAAACATTAGCCATACGGTGCGGGAGC
>JBEIMN010000529.1:0-2780 GCA_040378705.1 Acidobacteriota bacterium | reverse complement strand
CTCTCTATCCATCCTACATCAAGGGGCTCCCGCAGGCGGTCAACAATCTTGTCAGCACTGACGAGAACGACTATGTCAGCGATAACGGCATCATCAAGATCGATCACAAATTCAACGACAGCCACAATATTTCGGCGCGTTACTTTGGTGGGACGGGTGATCAGACGGCATACGATGGCGGCTCCTATTTTCGGCCCTATTTTCAGGTGGCGCCAAGCCGCATGCACAACTATTCGATCGTTCAGAACAGTGTCTTCAGTCCGGCTCTGCTCAATCAGGTGGTGGTTGGAGTCAACTACTTCAAGCAGACCTTCGACATTGCCGACATCAGTGCGAACCCGACCGCGCTTGGCCTGAACACAGGCGTCGCGGTGAGTGGGCCACCGACGCTCAACATCACCGGGTTCAGCCTGATCGGCGGAACGGGAATCCTGCCGGCAGGCCGAGTCGACACAACCTGGCACATCACAGACACGCTCTCGTGGGAGGTTGGTGATCATCAGCTGAAGCTCGGTGGTGAGGTGCGGAGCGCGTATCTCGACATCTTCTATGAGAGCCGCAAGCGTGGTGTCTTCAATTTTGACGGAACGCGCGGACCGTGGAGCAATCTTACTGTCGCGGAGCGCGCGGTGGCAGACTTTCTTGCCGGCTACACGACCCCGGCGAATGGCGCGCAGATCGTCCGAGGTAATCCTCGCCGCAATTATCGTCAGCAGTCTGCTGACGGGTTTATTCACGATACCTGGAAATTCTCACCAAAGCTGACGGTAAATTATGGTGTCCGCTACACCTTCAACGGTGTGCTGTTCGACAAGGAGAAGGCACTGACCAACTTCCTGCCGGATCAGGGACTGGTCTCGATTGGGAGCGGTCTGAAGCGACTCTATCCGCGTGACCTTAACAATTTCGCGCCACGGATCGGGTTCGCCTACTCGCCTGGACGTGGAGGAAAGATGGTGCTGCGTGGCGGCTATGGTCTATTCTATGACATACCAGCCGTCTCATTCTTCGTCTCGAATGGTGGTGGTAATGGTGCGGCCTCTGGTATCGCAAACAATCCTGGCGGCCCGCTGCCCGTCTATAGTCTGAGCCTTGGCGGCTATAACCTGACGAAGGATGTTCCGGTCTTCGGGACGGCCAATCCGGCTCCGCCGTTTGGTGTCTTCGCGGTCGATCAGAATTTCCGTTCGCCGTATGTTCACAACTACAATCTGAACCTGCAGCGCCAGTTGGGCGGTTCGACGGTGCTCCAGGTTGGTTATGTTGGAAGCCTTGGGACGAAGCTCGCGTTCACGCGCAACATCAACGCTCCGGTCCCGGGAACGACTGGAACGGCGCAGGCGCGTCGGCCATTCAATACACGGTTTCCCAACTTCGGATCGATCAGTCTGCTCGAGACGTCGGCGAATTCAAGCTACAATTCACTCCAGATTTCGCTGGTGCAGAATAACTGGCACGGGCTGTCGGGGAGCTTTGCCTACACGTATGGCCATTCGATCGATACCTCCTCGGAGGCGCGCAGCACGCTGCCGGCGAACAGTTATGACGTGCGGAATGAGCGAGGCAACTCGATCTTCGATGTTCGTCACACCTTCCGTGGCAGTTTCACCTATGACATCCCGGTTCTGCTGTCGAGCCTGCCAAAGCGTCTCGTCCAGGGCTGGCAGCTCAATTCGATTCTTGCCTTCAATACTGGCACGCCGATCAATATAACTGCCGGCTACAACCGGAGTCTGAGTGGTGACGGTAATGACCGGGTTGATCTGATTGGTGATCCGTTTGCGAGCACCGGCGGAACACGGTTCCTCAATGCGGCGGCCTTCAGCGTCCCGCGCAATGCCAATGGCGCGGCGATCGCCGATGGCCGTTTTGGGACGATGGGACGAAACGCACTCTACGGGCCGGGATTCAAGACCATCGATGCGTCGCTCTTCAAGACGACGGCGATCACTGAATCGGTTAAAATCCAGTTTCGTTTCGAGCTCTTCAATGTTTTCAACACCAGGAACTGGGCCAACCCGGTTACCAACTTCTCCTCGGGAAGCTTCGGTCTGCTGACCAATACGCGTAATGGCAGCAGCGCGCCGGGCGTCGGAGTTGGTGAGCCGCGTAATGTCCAGCTGGCGTTGAAGATTCTCTTCTAACACCAGGCCTGGCGGGAGTGTCGTGGCTGCCACGACACTCCCGTTCTGGCAATCAAAATTTTCGGGAAAGGCAGGAATTGGATCAGATGGCAAATAGTATCTTCGGTACATTTCTGACCGGTCGCGCCGCACTTGGTCTCCTGATTGCCCGACTTGTTTTTGGGACAGGAATTGCGTTGCACGGCTGGGGCAAAATTCAGCATCCCTTTGGCTGGATGGGGGCAGATGCGGCGGTTCCGCCGGTTTTACAGGCGCTTGCGGCCGTGAGTGAGTTTGGTGGCGGCATCGCGCTGATCATTGGTCTGCTGACTCCGCTGGCGATGACCGGACTTGGCCTGACGATGATCACGGCAATCAGGACGGTTCATCTTGCGCAGGGGCATCCATTTGTTGCCACGGGCGGGGGACGTTCCTACGAGCTGGCGGCGCTCTATTTGACGTTTGCTGTCCTGATCATTATCGCCGGACCCGGCCAGTATTCGCTCGATTCGGTCATCTTCGGGCGTGGGGGCAGCGCTCGCCGGCGCTGAATCCGCCGGCATCGATGTGCAGGTTTTGCCATTTTCCCTGATTTCGGCCTCTTTCGTCGACGAGTCACAGGAGTCCACGGAATAGACCGAAATCACGGAAAATACT
>JBEIMN010000528.1:0-2797 GCA_040378705.1 Acidobacteriota bacterium | reverse complement strand
GCGGCGACCAGACTAGTTGGTACACTGGCGGACAAAAGTGACGATAAGAAGATTCGGGAGAAGATCCGGTCATGAGAGTCTCCTGATCGTCTCGGAGTGGTGTTGAGATGTTTCTGGAAAAGTTGGAGCGACAGGGGGGATACAGTATGATCGAGTGCCGACGTGCTGGTGAGGCGATGGGATCATTGTTTGAGGTCTTCCTGCGCGGGGATGACGCGGAGCATCTGGAGGCGGTCGCCCTCGCCGTCCTTGATGAGGTGCGGCGGCTGGAGAGGCTCTTATCGCGATATGATCCGCGGAGTGAGATCAGCCGGATCAATCGTGAGGCGTGGAAGGGGGCGGTGCGCGTCGATGGTGAGGTCTTTGCGTTGCTTGAGCGGAGTGAGCGTGGGCGACGTGAAACAGGCGGATGCTTTGATATCGCGCCGGGGCTCGAGCTGTGCTTCGACGCACCACGCGTGGGCTTGTCAGGAGTTGGCGTGGGGATCGATCCTGGTGGAATCGGTAAGGGATACGCGCTCGATGTCTGTGGTCGGATTTTGCGGCGGTTCAATATCGGGAGCGGGCTGATTCATGGTGGCACGAGTTCGATACTGGCGATTGGCGGTGATGAGTGGCCGATCGACCTGCGTAATCCGGAGTCGGTGGAGTTGCCGCCGGTTGGAAGGCTCTGGTTGCGGGATGGCGCCTTCTCCTGTTCCGCAGTTGTTAGCAGTGGTAGTCAGGAGAGCGGGATCATCGATCCATTGACGGGGCGGAGGGTAGTCGGAACGGCGGCCTGTTACGTGCTGGCGCCGGAGGCGACCGAAGCGGAGATTCTCTCAACCGCCTTGCTGGTTATGGGACGGGAGCGCGCCGCAGACTTTCTGAGTCACTACCACGCGGTCGATAGACGAGTTGGCTGGTATGAGCCCGCGCGCGGGCTGTGTTGGATTCTTCAATAAGCTGGCGAAAGGGGAGCGAGTGGCGATAACACGACGAACTTTTCTGGAAACGGCCGGAGCGGCAATGGTGACGGGGGTGGCTGGTCCCGGTGATGATGAGCAACCGTTGCGATTGGCGGTGATTGGCACGGGTGGACGGGGATCGGATCTGCTCCGCGCCCTGACGACGATCGAGGGGATCGAGATCGTCTCAGTCTGCGACGACTATCCGCCGCACCTCGAACAGGGAGCAAAGTATGCCGGACCCGGGGCGCGAACCTTTGCCGATTACCGGCGACTCCTCGATGAGCTCAAGCCGGCGGCAGTGGTGATTGCCGTCCCGCTCTACCTTCATTACCGTGTCGCCATGGACTGTCTGGCGGCCGGTTCGCACGTCTTTCTCGAGAAGACGATGTGTTACACAGTCGATGAGGCACGTCGTCTTTCGGCGGCGGTAGAGTCATCGGGGAAGGTGTTTCAGGTAGGGTTGCAGCGGCGTGCAAATGCGATCTATCGTCAGGCGCAGGCGATGGTCGCGGCGGGGATGATCGGTCAGGTCACCTCGATCAAGGCGCAGTGGCATCGGAACAATTCGTGGCGTCGACCGGTGCCGGTACCACGGACAGATCCTGACTGGCGGCGGCTCGAGCGCCGGCTCAACTGGCGTCTCTATCGCGACTATTCCGGCGGATTGATGGCCGAGCTTGGAAGTCACCAGATGGATGTTGTCAACTGGTTCCTTGGAACCCATCCGAAACGGGTCATGGCTTCAGGGGGGATCGATCACTTTCGCGACGGGCGCGAGGTCTTCGATAACATCAGTTGTCTTTACGAATACGAGATCAGATCGGCAACCGGACAATCGAGTACGGTGCGCGTCAACTACACGTCACTCTGCAACAATGCTTATGAGGGCGCGGCGGAACTGATTATGGGAACGAAGGGAAGCCTCTACCTGACAAGCGCGAAAGGGCTGCTCTTCCAGGAGAAGGGGACGGATGTCGTCAGCTGGGAGGCGAAGAGCGCGCAGCCACTAGCCGGCGCAACGGCAGCCGATGCAACGGCAGCAGTTGTTACGGCCGGTGGAACTCTCAAGCTGACCAACGATCCGTGGGCACATCGCGGGGCCCCGCTGGAGATCGATATTGCGGAGGGGGACGACACCCGCGATGAGCTGTTATCCTTCATCGACCACGTCAGGCGCGGCGATCGGAAGACGATCGCCGACGCGGCGGTCGGGCTCGCCGACTGTGCGACGATTCTGATCGCCAATCAATCGGCGGTCGAGGGGCGCTGGATAGACTTTCCAGAGGTGGGAGGGCCCGCAACATCCGGCCCGCCATCGGGATCAAAATTGCAGACGTCGGGGGTATCCGATCGGAAGGGACGGGGACGCTGATGAGAAAGAATTTGGGCGCCATTCTCGCGCTGCTATTCGGGGTCTCGACGCTGGTCAACGGGCAGGATTTTCCGCAGTGGCGGGGGAGCAATCGGGACGGCCGCATAGATGTTGTGCCGGCGATTTCAAAGTGGCCGAGCCAGCTTCGGAATGGATGGAAGATTGAGGTCGGGACGGGCCATTCGAGTCCGCTGGTGGTTGGCAATCGTGTCTATATCCATGCCCGGCAGGGTGAAAACGAGGTGGTCTCGGCGCTCGACTCGGGCACGGGAAATCGGATCTGGCAGGACAGTTACAGTGTCGCCTATAGTGTGAATCCGGCGGCGCGCGAGCACGGCAAGGGGCCGAAATCGACGCCAGTACATGCCGGCGGACGGCTCTATACGCTTGGAATCACCGCGGTCCTCTCGTGTTACGAAGTGGCTCGTGGACGACTGCTCTGGCGACGCAACCTCGGGGATCGTTTTGTCGCCCG
>JBEIMN010000527.1:0-2804 GCA_040378705.1 Acidobacteriota bacterium | reverse complement strand
CGAGCGAATTCCACGTGATGCCGGTCACCGCCTGCCGAAGCCATTCACCGCCAACCCAGATAAACGGCACCGCTCCAAATCCGATCCATCCGAATGTCCGTACGAGCTGGTTGATCGCGAGGGTGACCAGACCGGGAAAGATCGCCAGAACCGATGCGAAGAGGAGGCAGACAGCGTAGGCGGCGATCTTCGCAAAGTCACCGAAAAAGACCATCGAATGCGCGATCCAACTGTCGATAAAATAGGTCGAGATCAGTCCGGTCAGCCATCCAAGTCCGAACGCACGTCGTGGGGAGACGCCGCTTCCAAGCGCGAAGAGCAGCGGAAGCAGGGCAATCCAGATCAGGTGATAGCGGTCAAACGGGGGGAAAGAGAAGATCAGCAGCAGTGCTGAAAGCACCGCAAGTGCCGATTGCCAGAGCAGTCCACCGGGGTTGAGGCCCGATGGCAGAAAGCGGTTCATGATGGAAAGCGTCCTCGTCACCGTATGTTAACTCCTGTCGGTCCGGCTGGGCCCGTTGCACCGGCTGGAACAGTCACCGAACCTGGCGGGCAGTTACGGCCGTCCGGACAGCTTTCACGAATCGTGATCTGATCGTAGCCGGTCGTCTTCATTTCATCCACCAGTAGCTCGGCCATCGATCTTCGCACCACCGGGCCAATTCTCAGCACATAGCCGAAACCGGTCGGAGAGACCTCGATCACCGATTGCAATCGCCGCTGATCCATCAGCGCGTTGCTCAACTGGAGTGCGACATCGAAGGTCGGAATGTTCGAGATCTCGACAATCGATCCTCTCCCATCCTTTGACATCTCGATGAAGTCGGACGGCGGAGAGACATAGCTGACCAGAATCCCGGAGGCGAAGTAGATGGCACAGAGCAGTGCGACGCCAAAGAAGACGGCCAGTGCGCGCTTGTCAGTAGCAGTTGGATTTTTCAGCGCCTCGAACATTGTTCAGCCCTGTTTAATTATGGCATCCCGGCTTGTCCCGGCCGCTTCAGTCTCTGCCATCTTTGCCCGCGAGATTTCTCAACGGGCCGGAAGTATTGCTTAAAGACTGCGATTGTAGCATGAAGCGGTTCGAATCGCAGAGCGATCGCATTTTGCGGGTGGAAATCCTCTGTGCGTGGGCCTCCGACCCGCATGTCTTCACCTTTAACAGCGGCCAATCAGCGGCCACTCAGCGGCACTCAGCAGAAGCACAGGCCCAGCTCTGACAGTCGTCTCTCCGCTCCGTTTTATCTCAAAGCGGCACTGCCCCGGGGACATGCGGACCGGAGGTCCGCGCACCCAGCCCACGCCTCCGGCCCGCGGACCCATTAAGCCTGACTCTTAAAATGCGATCGCCCTGACCGTGGCTTCGAAGTCGCGCGGATCGGATCAAACTTTGCTTTGCGCTTGATTCTTCGGTCGCGTATCATCTCTAATTCAATAAGAATTTTGAGAGACAATTTTGGCAGTTTTGGCTGGAGTAATCTTGAATGCAGGAAATACACGAATGTTCGATCAGGCAGGTCTCCCCGGCGGCGGGTGTCGAGGGTGGAGAGTTGGTCATTGCCTGCACGGGATATGACACGACAAGCTATGCTGATTGCCGGATCACGTTTGGCGACCAGCGCGGCCGCCTGGTGAGTTCCTCACCGACGCGCGTCATTGCCGCGATCCCTGAATCACCGATCGGGTTTGAGACATCCGAGTTTCGCCTCTTCGATGGTCGTGGCGTGACTTCGGGATCGTTCACACTTGGCGAGAAGCTGGCCGATCACCTCCACCCGGTTGCCAATCCGGCGATCGATCGTGACGATGGAAGCATCTTCGTCACCCTTTCTGGTACACGTGGGCAGAAGGTCCCGGTCTCGATCTTCAAGATTGGTCCGAATGGTGAAACGTCGCCATTCCTGTCAGAGATCGTCAATCCGACCGGACTCGCCTTCAGCCGCAATGGCGACCTCTTCGTGACGAGCCGCTTCGAGGGAACACTCTACCGTGTATCCCCCTTCAAGGAGGTTCAGACGGTCGCGACCGACCTCGGGATCGCAACCGGGATCGCCGTTGCGCCGAGCGGCGACATCTACGTCGGTGACCGGAATGGAACGATCCTGCGGGTCAATGAGATCGGCGAATCACGGCCCTTCGCGACCCTTGAACCAAGTGTCTCGGCCTTTCATCTCGCCTTTGGGCCGGGTGGTGATCTTTACATGACCGGACCGACTGTCTCATCCTACGAGAGCGTCATGCGGATCGACCATCTCGGCCGGGTGAAGCCATTCTTCACCGGCCTTGGACGACCGCAGGGACTGGCCTTCGATCATGAGGGTAATCTGTACGTCGCAGCTTCACTGCACGGCCATCGCGGAATCATCAGGATTTCGGAGGATGGGACACGGGCGGAGGTCGTCGTCGCCGGCTCCGCGCTGGTCGGGCTCGCCTTCGATGAAAATGGCCGCATGATAATTGTCAGCACCGAAAAGGTATTTGCCGTTCCCCTCGGGATCGCCGGGTATCAGCCCTGGTAAGCCACCATTCCGGAAAGTGTGGAGTACTTATGAGTATAACTGGAACTGAGAATGAAACGACTTTGGCAGCGGTCAGCAACGAGGCGGAGAGCATCGCGCTGGCCAAGGAGCGTGAGCTGCGCGGGATGCTGCGTGGGATGGGATCGGTGATCGTTGCTTATTCCGGCGGGGTCGACAGTGCCTACCTTGCCTGGCTGGCTGCGAGCGAACTCGGAGACCGGGCTCTCGCCGTGACCGGAGAGAGTCCGAGCTACCCCGATTTCCAGCGGCAGGACGCGCTGGCGG
>JBEIMN010000526.1:0-2806 GCA_040378705.1 Acidobacteriota bacterium | reverse complement strand
TTCAAAGGTCGTGATAACGCCCGAGCATCCGGTCTGGATGGCGGGCTATGCGTCGCGCTCGCGGCCATCGGAAGGCAAAGTGCATGATCTCTATGCGCGTGTACTCGCCCTGCAGGATAATCGCGGCAATCGCGTCGTCATCGTTACCACCGATCATCTTGGCATTCCGCGTGAAATGGGTGAGGCGATAGCCAGCGCCGTTGCGCAGCAATACCAGATCCCGCGTGCCAACCTTGTACTGAGCTCCTCCCATACACACTCTGGGCCGGTGCCGGAGCGAAAGCTCGAGGGAGCCTATTTCCTCGACGCCGAACAGCAGGCCGCCGTCGTTCGCACGACAAGCTGGACGGTCGCGAAGATTGTTACCGCGGTCGGACTGGCGCTCCGGCAGCTCTCTCCGGCGGTCATCTCCTTTGGTCGCACCGAGGCGACTTTTGGGATGAATCGACGCGTCGAAAAAAATGGGCGGTTCGTCTTCGGCGCGAATAAAGACGGGGTAAAGGACGATGACGTCCCGGTCCTGCGCGTGGCCGCGCCTGACGGCACCCTGCGTGCCGTGCTCTTCAGCTATGCTTGCCACAACACAACGCTCCCGGCGGAGTTTTATCAGTTCAATGGCGATTACGCCGGCTATGCCGAAGCTGAACTGGAACGGAGCAATCCCGGCGCAACGGCCATGTTTATGATGGGGTGCGGCGCGGATGTTGGCCCACAGCCAACGGGCAAACTCGAAATGGCCGTTACGCACGGCAATGCGCTGGCGGCAAGCGTTGGCCGCTTGCTGGCGGGGCCGATGTCGCCAATCGGCGGTGGCTTGAAATCGAGATACCAGCACATTCCGCTGAAGATCAATCCGCTCAGTCGCGAGCAGCTTCGCGCACAGTTGCAGGACAAGGATAAGTATCGACGCGCCCACGCTGAACGCTGGCTGGCGCGCTGGGAACGCGATGGCAAAGTGATGACCGAATATCCCTACCCATTGCAGGTCATTCAGATCGGCAAGGGGGTCACTTTTATTGCCATGTCCGGCGAAGTCGCCGTCGATTATGCCCTTCGTCTGAAACGTGAACTTGGAAGCGAAGGATTGTGGATCGCCGCCTATTGCAACGATGTCATGGCCTATATCCCGTCGGTAAGGATCTTGAATGAAGGCGGTTACGAACCAGATTTTTCGATGATGTATTATGACCTGCCTGGCTTCTGGAACCCGGCACTCGAAGAGACGATCATTCGCAAAGTTCACGAATTGACACGCCAGGTCGGACGCAAATCAAACCGCTGATCGATGTCAGTTTCAGCAAAAGCTGCTGGCTCCTGGTTGCTCGGTGGGGTTATCTCCCCAGCTTACGATTGAATCAACCGGAGTCAGGATTTCCAAAAAGGAGATTTCATTATGTTCACTCGCCGACAATTCGTGGCCACCGGAGCCGGCGCCCTGGTCGCCTCAACGCTGCCCCGACTCGCCCGCGCCGATGTTAAAAACTTTCAGTACGCCGAATTCGAACAGCGCATTGCGCGCAAGGATTTCAGGGGAATGACGAAGGATGTTCTGCCCACTCCCTGCATGGTCGTCGACATCGACCTCTTCGATAAGAACCTCAGGGCGATGGCCAGCTACGGGAAGAAGGCGTCAATCCACCTCCGCCCGCACGTCAAGGTCCACAAGAGTGTCGACGTCGCCAAACGTCAGATTGCCCTCGGTGCGATTGGCCTGACCACCGCGACCATTGCCGAATCTGAACTGATGTCCAACGCCGGTATCCAGGGCGTCCTCTGGACCAAGCAGCCTGCCAGCTTCAACAACCTTGCCCGTGCCATCGCCCTGACACGGAAAGATCCAACCTTCATGTTCGTCGTCGACGATCCGCGTGTCGTCGATCTCGTTCAGGAGGCGGCGGAAGCGGCCCGCGTAAAGGTACGTGTTGCCGTCGCCGTCTTTGCCGGCCTCAAGCGCCAGGGGATTGAAAATGGCCAGCCGGCAGTCGACCTCGCGAAGAAGATCATGACATCGAAGAATATCCAGCTTGAAGGCTTCATGGCCTACTCCGGCACCGCTTCCCACACCAGGACCTTCGCCGCCCGCCGCAGGCAGAGCGAGAAGGATCTCTCCGGTGTCAGCGAGACCATTGATCTGGCCAGGAAAGCGGGTCTCCCGATCAATATCGTCAGCGGAGGCTCGACCGGCACCTACAATATGGACAAGCAATTGGGCCTGACCGAACTAGAATGCGGCTCGTATGTTTTCATGGACTCGATCTACAAGAGCGTCGGTGGAGAGTCCGACGACGCCGTCTACACCGACTTTGAGAACTCGATGAGCGTCCTGGTTACGGTCGACAACAAACATCACCGCGGCCAGGTCAGCACAGACTATGGCAACAAGGCGCTTGCGCGACCCACTGATACCGTCAAGGGCAAGCCATGGCTCAGGGTTGGCACAGAGGGGGCCGAATACGGCATTCTCTCCTGGAGCGACAACGGTGGCGAAGAGCCGAGGGTCGGCGATCGTGTCGAAATATACTGCAGCAATCTCGATATGAGCACCAACTGCTATGACCGCTACTATGTCGCAAAGGGGAACGATATCGTCGATGTCTGGCCAATCATGGGCCGCGGCGGCGCTGCTCAGCGGTAGCCTTGATCATAAAGGCGTCAGGCAAAAGGGAAGTCCCTCGACCAAAAAACTTTGTGTCTTTGCGTGAGTCCAAAAAAGAAGAGGCAATGCCCGCGAGCAAGCGTGGATCAGGTTACGAATCAGGAAGGTATCTCACGCAAAGACGCAAAGACGCAAAGTAGGAAAGAAGGG
>JBEIMN010000525.1:0-2807 GCA_040378705.1 Acidobacteriota bacterium | reverse complement strand
GGTATCCCGTAACCAGGCAATCATCTCTTCCCGGTCTCTGAATTCAGTTCTTAGTTTCATTACTATTTCGCCGCCGGCGACAGGCATCGCTGCAATACCGGACCTCTTCCCAGTCTTTACGCCACTTCTTACGCCACGCAAACGGACGCTCGCAGACGGCGCAGATCTTTGTCGGCAGATCTCCCTTTCTGATCGCTTTCATTCAATAAAATCATCCCCTTCAGCTGATCAGACCAGCCGTGACCCGAATCAGCAATCCACCCCGCAGACTCCACGCCACCGTCCGAATCCAGTTGGTCGCCACCAGCGCGGCGTGTGCCGTCTGATCGTAACCACCAGCGAGCTCGCCGTGGCGCGGAACCTGCAAAAAGAAGGTCGATCCCCAGACTACTACCAGCAACACCACCCCAAGCCACGCCTCACCCAGGCTCATGCCCGCCGGTCTCACCATCAGTAATAGCCCCGTCGTCATCAATTCAAGCAGCATCGGCGGAATGACGACCAGCGAGGTCAACTGCGAATGGGCCAGCTCATAGCCTGGGAACAGATCCCGGCCGACCTGACCAAAGAGCGGGTAATGGACCACCTGCACAAACCAGATCAGCCCAACCATAAAGAACGTGCTCGCCAGATTGAGCAGAAATATCGATTTGGCCATTTTCAATCCAATCAATCATTAAAACAGACTGAGCTGCGAATCGTTCCGACTGCGTCGCGTCGCCACAGCTCCTCCCGCGCGCCGCCTGCTGCCGTGACGAGCAAAGACCTCCGCCACCTCTTCGAGCAGGCGCGGATCACGACGGACAACTGCGATCCGCGCGCGGGCCTTTCGTGCGACCTCCTGGTGATCGACGATTGGCGACGGATAGTCCTTCCCAATCAGACAGCCGAGCGACTGCTGCTGCTCAGGAGGCAGCAGCCACGGCGCGTGAATGAACGATGTCGGCACGCTGCGAAGCGCCGGAATCCAGCGCCGCACAAACTCACCCGTTGGGTCATGATCCAATCCCTGCTTGACTGGATTATAGAGACGAACAGTCGCGTGCCCGGCCGTCCCGGACTGCATCTGAAACTGCGGGTAATGGATTCCCGGCTCGTAGTCGAGGAACTGTCGCGCCAGCCAGTGCGCCGGTCGCTGCCAGTGAAGCCAGAGATCGTAAGAGGCAAAGGCGACGACCATCGAACGCATCCGGAAGTTGAGCCAGCCCGTCGCCATCAACATCCGCAGACTGGCATCGATCATCGGATAGCCGGTCTCACCCCGCTGCCAGGCCGCAAACAGCGTCTCATCGAATTCATTCTCGCGAAGTCCGTCATAGGCCCGGACAAAATTGTAAAACTCGATCTGCGGCTCGTCCTCCAGCTTCTGCATAAAGTGGCACCGCCAATGGAGCCGCGACTCAAAGGCACGCAGCGATGCCGCCCAGCGTGGCGAAGCGTCACGCATCCGCTGGCGGAGCGCCGCCATTACCTGGCGCGTCGAGAGGTTCCCCCACGCCAGATATGGGCTGAGCCGCGAACAAGCCTGCTCGGCCGTCAAGGGACTCGAAATCCCACCACGATAACCAATCCCGCGCTGATCAAGGAATGAACGAAGCACCTCTCCGGCAATCCGCTCACCACCGCGTTGCATGGCAAAGACCCGCCGGTCTGGCGGCAACCCAAGCTCTTTGTGTGTCGGAATATTTCCGGGATCGACCTGGAGAGAAGTATCCAACCGCGGCGGCGCTGGCAGCGCCGGCCCTCCCATCCGCTCTTCCCAGATTCTCGCCCAGTCGTTTCGACTGGCCAGCCGTCGGACAACCCCGTTCGCCGGCAACTCATGCAGCCCAATCCCTGACTGACGCGTCCAGCGCCGTACCTCACGGTCCCGCTGGTAAGTTTGCCAGTTCCCTGTCTCCTCGTGTGACCAGATCGTCAGATCAAACTCTCGTGCCAGGTCTGCCAGAACCGCAAGCGCTTCGCCAACCCGCACCACAAGTGGCTGACCGAGCCGGGCGAGCGATTGACGCAGGTCAACGAGACTCTCACGAATGAAGCTCCAGTGGATCGAATCGAAATCGGGCGCATTGATCAGTGATGGCTCGATTATGTAGAGTGGCAATACCGGACCACGTCTCGCCGCTTCAGTCAGTGGAAGATGATCCGCCGTCCGCAGATCACGCTTGAACCAAACGATTTGAACTGATGGCCGATTAACTGGCATTGCTGACAGAATCCGGGTCTGTATCCGGATGAAACAAACAAGCGGGGCGATCGACGGTCACCCTCCCGCTCGCTTGTCTTCATTCACAATCTCTCTTACGTGAGTAATGCTTCCTGGACCACTCCGTGGACATCGGTCAGCCGGAAATCCCGCCCCTGAAATCTGAAAGTCAGCTTCTCGTGATTGAAGCCGAGAAGATGGAGCAGCGTCGCGTGCAGATCATGGACGTGTACCGGGTCACGTGCGACGTTGAAGCCGATCTCGTCCGTCTCACCGTGCGTGATCCCGGGCTTGAACCCGCCCCCGGCGACCCACATCGTGAAGGCGTGATTATGGTGATCGCGGCCGAGGGCGTTGCTCCCGTCCGGCTCACCCTGAATCATCGGCGTTCGCCCAAACTCTCCACCCCAGATGACGATCGTGTCGTCGAGCAGTCCACGCTGCTTCAGATCGACCAGCAGCGCCATATTGGCCTGATCCGTCTCCCGGCACTGCGCCATCGTCCCCTTGTGAACCTGACCGTGATGATCCCACGCCTCGTGATAGAGCTGCACAAAACGGACTCCGCGCTCGATCAACCGCCGCGCGAGCAGGCAGTTGT
>JBEIMN010000524.1:0-2819 GCA_040378705.1 Acidobacteriota bacterium | reverse complement strand
TGCCGACCTTTGCCCGGCTCGCCGGGGCGAAGATTTCCGGCGAGCGGATCATCGACGGGCGTGAATCGTGGGCGGTGCTGACTGGGGGCGGAAGAGATAGCAGCGCGACGAGGCCGCGCTATTTCTACTGGCTCGATGAGCTGCACGCCGTGCGTCGCGACCGGTGGAAACTCCATCTGCCACATCCGTATCGCCACCTTGCTGCGTCCGGAAAGGACGGGCAGCCGGGGCGCGATGAGACTCTCCAGACCGAACTGGCGCTCTTTGATCTGGACAACGATCCCACGGAGAGCCACAATGTGGCCGCGCAGTATCCTGTAATCGTCAAACAATTGATGAATGATGTTGAACAGGCCCGTCTCGACCTGGGCGATTCACTGACCCGACGGACCGGGCGAAACCTGCGTCCGCCCGGAAAACTGCAATAATCGGCACTAATCGAATCGATAACAATAGTTACCATTAGCTGATGAGGACCAATACTATGAGCTTGAAACAAGAGATTGATCGACGCGAATTCATTCGCGGTGCGGCGGCGACAGTCTTCACTGCGGCGTCGTATGAGCGGATCATGGGGGCGAATGACCGGATCAGGCTGGGCGGCATCGGCCCCGGTGATCGCGGCGCCGGGCGGCTGATCGCGGCGCAGAAGTGCGGCGCCGAGATTGTTGCCCTCGCCGATGTCAACAAGGGGATGATGGAGCGGGCACAGAAACTGCTTGCCAGCCGGGTCGAGTCGACTTATGTCGACTATCACGAACTGCTGGCGCGCAAGGATATCGATGGCGTGATCATCGCGACTCCCGATCACCTTCACCACCAGTGCCTGCTCGACGCGGTTCACGCCGGCAAGGACGCCTACATCGAAAAGCCACTCGCCCGGACCATTGCCGAGGGTGAAGACATGGTCGCCAAGGTCAATGCGACGAAGCAGATCGTCCAGGTTGGCAATCAGCGCCGCAGCGGTGAGCATTTCAAGCGGGCGCGCGATATCGTCGCCTCGGGTGGAATCGGTCAGATCCGCTTTGTCCGGATCTGGGACTTCCGCTATCGTCCGAACGACACCTACATCAAACGCGCCGGCGACAAGTCGCTCTTCAGTCCGGAGCTGGTCGATTGGACGAAATTTCTCGGCAAGGCGCCAAAGCGTCCCTACGATCCAAAGCGTGCCTCAGCCTGGCGCTGGTACTGGGACTATGCCGGCGGGCTGATGACCGATATCGGTCCGCACTGGCTCGATGTCGCGATGTGGATCACCGGCAGCGAGGGGCCACGAAGGGTCTCCTGCAATGGCGGCAAGTACCATAATCTCGACTGGGAGACCCCGGACAACGTCCACGCCATCCTTGATTGCGGAACCTTCGCGATTGTTTTCATGGTTCAGTTCATGAATGGCCAGGAGTACGATGGTGCGGGCTTCTATGGACTTGAAGGCTCGATCATTCAGGATAACAGCCGTGGGATGATGGTTAGGTACGATGCGAAGCGGCGCGAGATCGAGAGCTGGAAGGTGATCGACGAGAGCCCGGCCCATATGCAGAACTTCATCGACTCGATGAAGAGTCGGCAGAAGCCCAATTCGCCGGTCGAACTCGCCAACCGCGTTCTGCTTGGCGCGCACCTTGCCAACGAATCGTATCGCTCCGGGATGCGTGTTGGCTGGGATCCGGTCGGCTGGAAACGGTCAAGGAACGGGTAGTATGTGCATCTGCCGGCCCGCTGCTGATCCGCTGTGGGCGGGCAGGCCTCTACTTAAGGTATTTATGAAACCGCTGGCGATTCAGGACTGCTCCTGACGTCCGAAGTCGTCCTGGAGGCGGATGATGTCGTCTTCCCCAAGATAGTCGCCACGCTGAACCTCGATGAAGACAAGTGGTTCTGTGCCTGGATTCTCCATGCGGTGAGCCGCCCCAATGGCGATGTCGATCGCTTCGCCGGGTCCGAGATGGATCTGCCGGTCGTCGAGTGTCATGAGCGCGGTGCCCGTAACGACGAACCAGTGCTCGGCACGGCTGGCGTGTTTCTGATAGCTCAGTCGCTTGCCGGGTTTCACCTCGATCCGTTTCACCTTATAGCTCGCGCCCTCGTCGAGTACGGTGTAGTTGCCCCACGGGCGTTCGTCGTATTTTGATGGGTCTGAATTCATAGTCTCCCTCTTTTTGAAAAATCGTTGCAGATCACTCGTTTTTGGGCGAGGCCGCACCTCCACCAGGGATTTTGCCTCTTCGCGTGAGCGAAAACGAAAGTGGCACATCCTAATTCGCCGGCATCACAAGCCTTCGGGCAGCCCGGTGATTTTACTCTGTGATCCGCCAAAGACAAAATGGGGTGACCAAATGGGGTGTTTGAGGTGGCAATTTGATCCGCCCGGGCTTTCTTCGAAGTTCGAGGTTGAGTAGAATCGCGTTCATGTTTCGATGTAATACTCTTTCAATTCTTATTGGTGTGACGCTTCTGCTGGCGATGACTGTGGTCAGGGCACAGGCCCCGCCAGACAGCGCTAAAATATGGTCAATCTGGGGTGCCGAGCATCTGAGTCGGATCGATCCATCAAAGGTTCGGCATCGTGATCTGCTTCGATATCTCGAAGAGTTAAGACGTGAAGGGGTGGCGATTACTGAGGTCGGCCGTTCGCTCGCCGGGCGTGAGATCTGCCAGATGGAGTTTGGCAGCGGGCCGCTGAAGGTTTTTCTCTGGTCGCAGATGCACGGTGACGAGCCGACGGCAACGAGTGCGCTGATTGATCTCTTCCACTACTGGCAGCGCCATCGAAATGATCCGGCAGTGGCGGAGATGGCGCGCCGCCTGACGATCCGGGC
>JBEIMN010000523.1:0-2822 GCA_040378705.1 Acidobacteriota bacterium | reverse complement strand
GGAGAGCAGAATGGCGGCGTCGGTGACGGTCCGGGCCATCGGTCCGGCCGTATCCTGGGTATGGGAGATCGGAATGATCCCGGAACGGCTGATCAGTCCAAGTGTCGGCTTGATGCCAACCAGTGAATTGGCGTTCGACGGACAGACGATCGAGCCATCCGTCTCGGTTCCGACTGCCGCCGCACAGAGACTCGCCGCCGCTGCCGCACCCGAGCCGGAGCTCGAACCACAGGGATTGCGATCGAGCGCATAGGGATTGCGCGTCTGCCCTCCGCGGCCGCTCCACCCGCTGATCGACCGGGATGAACGGAAGTTTGCCCACTCGCTCAGATTTGTCTTCCCCAGAATTACCGCACCCGCCGCACGCAAACGCTCGGCCACAAAAGCGTCACGAGCCGCGATCGACTCCGCCAGCGCCAGCGACCCGGCTGAAGTCCGCATCCGATCGGCGGTGTCGATGTTATCCTTGATCAGAATCGGAATCCCGTGCAACGGCCCGCGGCTCCTCCCCTGCAGACGCTCATCATCGAGCTGGCGGGCAATCGACAGCGCGTCCGGATTGACCTCGATCACCGAATTGATCGCCGGGCCACTCCTGTCCAGCGCCTCGATCCTTGCCAGATAGCCGGCAACAATATCGGCCACTGACCATTTTCCGGAATCGATCGCCTTCCGCAACTCAGAAATCGAGACCTCGGCGAGTTCCGGCGCCGCGACTCCCGTGCCCGCTTCACCCCTCGCCACCATCCCTATCCCGACACTGCCTGCGACTCCAACCCGCAAAAATCGACGCCGATTCATATTGGTCACCTGTGTTAATCCCCTATCCGAATGGAAATCTGAAACAACAACTCATCCCTCATAACGGCAAAGGTACGCCGGGTCTCCCCGACGTACCTTTGACCCCTTCCAGGCCCTGCTCTCCGAAGAGAGCCCGACTTCTGGAACGTTTTTAGAAGTAGTACTTCAACGCCACCTGAATCGAGCGCGGCGGGCTCACCGTACCGGTGATCAGGCCGAACGTCGTCGGGGAGTTAAAGTCACGCGCCGGGGGCGAGAAGCTTGGATGATTGGTGAAGTTGAAGAACTCACCACGGAACTCGAAGTAGTTCTTCTCCGAGACATCAAACCTCTTGCTGATCCCGAAATCGATGTTTGCATAACCCGGAGCGCGCAGGACGCCAACCGGCGAGTTCCCGAAGGTCCCGTCGGCCGCGGCAACGAACGCACCCGGATTGATCCAGGAATCGATCGTCTGGCTGGCAGGCTTCGGATTTCCGATCAGATTCGGCTTCTGACCAGCACGCGGATTCTGGAAGGAATTGTCGCGGCTCGTCGTCACCGTCATCGGGAAGCCACTGCGCAGACTGAGGATCGAATTGACATTCCATCCACCAATGATCGCGTTGGCCACCGGGTGAAGGTTCGCACCGAATGAACGCCCCTTGCCAATCGGCAACTCATACGATCCCGACCAGACGAAGTTATGCGTCGTATCGAAGAAGGCAAGACCGTAGTTGTAACCGCGCTGATTGTACTGGTTGTACGAGTAGGCAGACTGTGCGGCAACGCCGCCGCTGCCATAGTAGCCCAGGTTGTCGGTCAGCGTCTTGCTGAGCGTGTAGGAGAGGAGGAACTCCATTCCCTTCGTCGAACGCTGACGGAGGCTGACCTGGAGACCATTGTAGTTGCTGATGCCCCACGTCGCGGTACCGCTGATGTTGGTGACCAGCGGACGGGTCGCATAGAGCGGACGACGTGTCTGGATCGAAGCCCACTGCGATGGGGCAACGTTTGACGGGCCTGGCAGCGGCTGGTTCCAGTCGGTCGGCGCGACGAGATGCGTCGCATCGTTTCCAACATAGGCCACTGAGAGCGACGTGGCGCTCGCCAGCTGATACTCGAGTGTCAGATTCCACTGCTGCGTGAACTGGGGACGAATGTTCGGATCCCAGACACGGATGAGGCCCGATGGCTGATCGCGAACAACCACATCGTTGAAGCCCTTGGTGATCGTTCCGGCGCCAGTCGTCTGGTCATAGGTGAAATCGGCCTCTGAGAAGAGCGGCGGATTGAGCGGAAGGCGAAGGTTAGATCCGGTGCCTTCCATGAACTGCGTGATACCGTAGCCGGCGCGGACGACGAACTTGCCGTCGAAGGCTTCCGGTGTCCAGGCAAAACCGATGCGCGGCTCGAATCCCTTCTTGAAGGGCTTGTAGAGGGCGCGGCTGTTGCCATCCTTGCCCGCGAAGAGCTGACGGCCGGTGAAGAGCTCGAAATTCGACTGCCGATCGAGAACCTCGACGACCGGTGAGGTGTACTCCCAGCGCATTCCAAGATTGAGCGTGAAGTTGTTGCGAATCTTGAAATCGTCCTGGAAGAAGGCGCCAATGCGGTTCTGGCGATGGCCCCACGTACCACTCTTGCTGCCGATGCGCTTGTTCTGGAGCAGGTCGAGCAGGAAGTCGGAGAAGCCCTGACCCGAGAACTGTCCGTTGTAGGTGAAGGCGCCAAACAGACCATTGTTTCCAGGATAGAAACGGTTCTGCTGGTAACGCTGCCACTGACCACCCATCTTGAGCGAGTGACGGCCACGGAAGATCGTCAGGTTGTCGCCATAATGGAAGGTGTTGGTGACGTTATCCTCGGTCGTGCCGATTGCCCCAACGCCGGTCAGGCCGGTCGCGAACGAAATATTCGCAAGACCATTGGCAACCTGGCCACCCGGAATGCCAAACTTCGCATTACCGGCGCCGAGTCCGCCCCAGTCGAGAACATCTGTAATGAAGACCGCGCGGTTGAGACCGACACGCGCTTCGTTG
>JBEIMN010000522.1:0-2836 GCA_040378705.1 Acidobacteriota bacterium | reverse complement strand
GCTTGCCGAGCTCCATCGCCGTCTTGCCGATCACGGCGTGTGTATGGTCAGGAGTCGCGACAACAACCGCGTCGATGTCCTTCTGCGTCTCGAGCATTTTGCGGAAATCGTCGTAGCGCTTGGCGTTCTTGTAGGCCTCCTGCAGCTTGACGGCCTGGGCGCGACGCTCATCGGCCATCTTCTGCATCCGCTCCTGCTGCTCAGGAGACAAGGCTGGTGCGTTCGGACCACCCGGACGCATCGGACGCTGCTGTGTCAGCGACGCAACCTGGCGGTCGACGTATCCGAAATCGACGTCACACAGCGCGACCATTTTCTGGCCTCCCTGCACCAACTCACCAGAGTCGGTTCGCCCCTGACCACCGCAGCCGATCAACGCAAAGTTGACCGTATCGCTCGGCGCCGTGAAGCCAGCTCCGCCAAGAACGTGGCGTGGAACGATCATGGCACTCACCGCGGCACCGGTCGTCCCCGCGACGAACTTCCGTCTCGTCATCTTGTCTTTACTCATTTCTGCTCCTTGGGATTAGTTTGCCAGTCCGCGCAATCAATAAGCTCAAAAACCTGCTGGCCTCAAAAGCAGCAGATCAGACCATAAATTAGTGAATATCGGACCGTCGGTTGTCTTGACGCCCGTTGGCGCGGCCAGGTTTCGAATAAATACAGCCAAAAACGGAAACCCGATCAGGATTCCCGGCCATCGAGGGTCGCGACAACGGACCCGATCGCGGTCGAGGCCTTGAATATCGACCGGAGTGAAACGAGCCCCCCCAGCTTGTAGGCACCAACCGCCGTCAGTCCGGCCGAGGCCATGCAGCCGCACCGCGAGCAGTCCGGGTTGCCGCCAAACTGGCATGGAGTGACACGCGTCTTCAGGTCAGCGGTATAGTTGGCCGTCGTCAGCGAAAAGATACAGTCTTTCGGAGACTGCGGCGGATGGCGGTATCCCTCGATCACCGAATCGGGCAGCTCGAGCTTCGGAAAGCGATCGCGCAGCCCGACCAGCTCATTCAGAACCTGGTCACGCTCGTCCGGCAGCAGGCAGTCTTCGAGGACTTCGCCAATCTGTGGAGTGAGCAGGCTGTACCAGATCTTTCGCACCTCGGGACGCGCCGACCAGAATTCGAGAAATTCGGCCATGTAGCCCGGCCGCGAAGTGACGACGCGGGTCAGTGTGCTGTGCACCACCAGCTGATGACCTTTGATATTGGCGAGGATCTTATCGTAGGTGGCCGGCTTGCGCCGCTTATCGTGATCCGGCTGCAACCCGTCGATCGAGACGACGAGGTGGAATTTCGGGATCTTTGCCCATTCCTCCGGAATCTCCCTCACCGCGCTCGTCACAAGCTGCGTCGCGACTCCACGCTCACTGATCTTTGGCAACAACTCGTTCAGTTCACGAAAACGGACCAGCGGCTCCCCACCGACGATCGAGAGGTGGAGCGGACGATGCAGGTCGATCAGTTCGAGGACTCCATCGATCAGCTCCTGGCCCTTGTAGTCGGCGAGCGAACGGAGCGGCCCGGCATCCCCGAGATGCCCTTCCTCGTAGGCGTAACAGCCCGGACATCGAAGCGGACACTCACGGGTGATCTCGATTGAAAGTGACGGGCGACGCCCGGAAAGAATGCGCCCCCAGGCGCGAACGACGTCTGATGTATTCAAAGTTCTCCCAATCCTTTCGCTTCCGGCGGCTTACGGCAGCAAGGTTAGTGAATGTCCTGATAGTTATTGATTCGCCTTACAATCGCAGATACTAACACGATCTGCCCCGTCCTGTCGCGCGCCACATCCCCCTTGCCGCCTGATCGATCAGCAAAAATTGAGCGGCACGCATCAGGTCGATCCGACTATTTTCCAAGCCGCTTCAGATCGAGTATCGCAAGGTAGATGCCGGTCTTCCCCTCGTGGCTCGAATAGTAACTGACAAATAGCCGATCACCACGGCGGACCATTCCGGCATAGCTTGTGTCACCGCCACTCGGAAGGGTCAGCAGCGGCTCGATCGCCCCTTCGCGACCAAGCATTGCGACGTAGGTGCTGGTCTTCCGGTCGGCAAGGTGTCCGCGCGTAATGCCGATCAGTCTGTCATCCGCGAGGGCAATCAGGTTTGGCCCGCCCAGTCTGGCAGTCTGTTCTTTCCAGGTCCAGTCAGTGTAGGGAGCACGACTGAATCCGATCCAGCCATTCTGATTGCCGCGTTCGCGCCGCACCCAGGCGACCATCTCGCCATTCGAAAGAAAGCGGACAGTAGTCTCATTCGGTCGCCCTTCGATCGCGAAGGTTGAGACGAGCCTGTAGCCAATGCCGTCGCGCGTACTGACGAGGTGTGCCTTGTACTCTTCACCGCCCAACTGGTAAAGCACGCCGTAGCCGATGCCACGATGCCAGGTGACGCGCCAGAGCCAGTCGCCATCGGTATGGATACGCGCGTCAATCGATACCGGGCGTGGTTGGCCAAAGCGCGTCCCGGAAGCGTCGGAGAAGACGACGCGGGTCTCGCGCCGCAGCAACTTCTCGCCCTCGTAGAATGATCCGCCAATGAGCAGCATCAGCCGTCCATCAGGGGTGACAGAGATTTTGGGATCGCGCAGGTCGACGCCAGACTCTGCAATCAGGGTCGCTGAGCGCCAGTTGGAGCCATCGTCGCTGACAATAACCCGGATCGTTCCGTTGTTCCCTTCCCGTCCCGGGACGTGGCCCGAGCCTTCGCGAAAAGTACAATAAAACCGGCCATTGAAATCGACCAGATCGGTGAAGGCACTGTGCGGAGCGCGATCCCAGATCCGCTCGACGGAGAGCAGGTACTTCTGCGCCGCCGTCTCCTGTGCAAGGC
>JBEIMN010000521.1:0-2845 GCA_040378705.1 Acidobacteriota bacterium | reverse complement strand
GGTTGGCCAGTCGCTCAGTCTGACGATTAATCTGCCGGTAGCGAGTGTCTCCGGCGCGCTTGATGTTGCCGCCGAGCCACCGGTGGTCGAGGTGGTCAGAACTCAGGTTGCGGAGACCATTCTGCCGCGTGAGATCGATGCGTTGCCGTTGAATGGACGAAACTACCTCGACCTTGCCGCGCTGACACCGGGGGTAACCCGCGGCAATCCGGTTGCCAACCAGCGGTTTGCAGAGACATCAGCAGTGCCGGGAACACAGATCAACATCACCGGACAGCGCAACATCAACAATGGTTTCGTGATCGACGGGCTTTCGGCCAATGATGACGCGGCCGACCTTCCGGGCACGTTTCTCAGCCAGGAGGTGATTGGCGAATTTCAGGTGATCACGTCCGGGGGGATTGCCGAGTTTGGGCGGGCATCGGGTGGAATCGTCAACATTGTCACGCGGGGGGGCTCCAACAACTGGCATGGCCGGATGTATGGCTATCTTGTCAATCAGCATCTGAACGCGCGCAATCCACTCGCGTCGGCGCGGACACCACTGACGCAGGCCCAGTATGGAGCCTCGCTCGGCGGGCCGATCAGGCGTGACAAGGGCTTTCTCTTTTCCAGTTTCGAGCGGACGAGCCTCAACAGTACGGCGGTGATGACGATCTCGCCGGACAATGCCTCCAATCTCAATAACATTCTCGAGCATTACATGCACCTTGGGTACAAGGGGTCGCTCATCTCGACCGGCCTTGCCCCGACAGGTTATAAGGCGAACAATGTTTTCGTGCGTGGAGACTATCGGCTGAACGGGCAGAACCTGCTCAACGCGCGTTACAGTTTTTACGACATCGACAGTCCGAACGCGCGTGGCGTCGGTGGGCTGAACGCCGTTAGTCGCGGAACGTCACTCACCAATCGTGACCAGACGTTCGCGATTGGGGAGGTCGCCTCACTCGGCTCGAATGTTGTCAATGAGGCGCGTTTTCAGTACACGCACAGCCGGCTGAGTGCGCCGCCGAACGATCTGACCGGCCCGGCGATCAACATTTCCGGAGTGGCCAATCTTGGAACCTCGACCTCTTCGCCAACCGGACGCGCCAACGAACTGGTCGAGCTGGTCGATAACCTCACGATTCAGCGCGCGACGCATTCGGTCAAGTTTGGCGCCGACTTCCTCTACAACCGTGTCGATATCCTCTTTCCGGGTGCGCTGCAGGGAGTCTACACTTTCTCCTCGATCTCCAATTTTCTCGCCGGGCGATACGTGACCTATCAGCAGGCCTTCGGCGTCCCGAGCTACTTCCAGTCCAACCCCAATTTTGGCGTCTTCCTTCAGGATGAATGGAGGGTGCGGCGTGATCTGACGATCAATGCCGGAGTTCGGTACGACCTTCAGTTTTTACCTGATCCAATCAGGACCGACAAGAACAATATCGCGCCACGAATCGGACTGGCCTATGCCCCGGGAGACGCGAAGACGGTGATCCGGGCGAGTTATGGACTCTACTTTGACCGCATTCCGTTGCGCACGACCTCGAATGCTTTGCAGCGTGACGGGACAAAGTATAAGGTCGCGACCTTTGCGTTTGGGCAGGAGGGTGCGCCGAGATTTCCAAATGTCGCCGCCGCCTTTCCGACCGGCTTTCTGCCGAGCATCACGACGATCGATCAATCGATCGGAAACGCCTATTCCCAGCAGGCAAGCCTGCAGATCGAGCGTGAGCTGGCCGCCGGCACGTCGATCGCTGTTGGCTATCTGCGGACGCGTGGGATGCGCCTGGTCCTTGCGCGCAACGTCAATGTGCCGACGCTGACTGCGGCAGAGGCGACGAAGCTTGGCATTCCCAACCTCGGGCGTCCGAATCCGAATTATGGCAATATGAGCCGTTACGAGAGTTCGGGTGACTCCTGGTACAACGGAATGACGGTCTCGCTCAATCGCCGATTCCGTGGCTGGGCGGGGATGCGCGCCTCCTACACTTACTCGAAGGCGATGGATAACACCGGATCTGCCTTCTTCTTCACCCCGCAGGACAACTTCAATTTACGCGGCGAACGCGGATTGAGCGATAACGACCAGCGGCACGTGCTTGCCCTGAGCGGCACGCTCGCGGTGCCCGGAACGGTTGGACGGTCATTCTTCGGTAAGATCGTCAGTGGGTTCCAGCTCAACCCCGTCTTCAGGTATGGTTCGGCGCTTCCGTTCAATATTCTGACCGGGACCGACCGGAACAACGATACCAACAACAACGATCGGCCAGTGGGAGTCGGTCGCAACACCGGGCGCGGATTCTCCTTCTCCTCCTTCGACCTGCGTCTGAGCCGTCGGGTCAAATTGACGGAGTCGATTGGGTTGGAGGTGATCGCGGAGGCCTTCAACCTCTTCAACCGTGCCAACCTGCAATTGCCGAATGGGACGTGGGGAACGGGCACGACGCCGAATGCGACGTTCCGTCAGCCGACTGCCGCGGCAGATCCACGCCAGCTTCAGTTCGGACTGCGGCTCAATTACTGAAAGGATCTGAAATGTTGAGAGCTCTGATTATCCTCATGTCGCTGGTGGCAACACTGGCTGTTCAGGATCGTGTGTCGGTGCCGGTTGCCCATGGACAACACGGCCAGCACGGACAATCGTCGCCGATGGCGACGGGTGATGGCCAGTTCAACCCCTACGTTGCCGCCGACCCGCGTGGTGGTTTCTACGTTCTGCACGTCGAGCGAGTCGGAAGCGTGAGCAATCTGATCCTCCGCCATACGGTGGACGGGGGGACGCTCTCGGAGCCGGTTCGGGTCAACGATCTTCCCGGGCAGGCGACCGTTCGGAATGAGAACCCGCCCAAGATGCTCGTCG
>JBEIMN010000520.1:0-2852 GCA_040378705.1 Acidobacteriota bacterium | reverse complement strand
GAGAAAAATCTTTTCATCGTCCCTCCAGATCTGTCAGAAAATTTCCGAAAAAGAAAAAAGCAGAGCTGCTATTTTGAAATAGCGTCTCTGCTCTTATCTTTTCGATTCTTTTCGATTCTCGTCGATTCTCGATTTTTTAACCCTGATTAAGTTAAATTTGAAACAATCGGGTTTGGATGGGCCGTGTAGGATTCGAACCTACGACCCGATGATTAAGAGTCATCTGCTCTACCAACTGAGCTAACGGCCCGATTTTCGCTCTGTCAAAGCGAAACGGTAATATTATCGATCTCCAGAGGATTGTCAAGTCGGAGAATAGAATTTCAGGCACCACGATCCGGAAAAGTTCGCCACAGCGAGCCACGGACGCACGACCTGCCAGTCCTCATCACCAGTATGAGTCACCAGTATGAATAACCAGCGCGAAGCGCGTAATCGGCCAGACTCTCCCCAACGTTATCTCTCTGCGGCTCTTTACGAGATCGCGTTCGAGACCGTCTCCAGCTTGAAGCCGACCTTCGAGACAATTCCCGAGATGCTTAGCCCAAGGCCGGAGAGGAAGATTAGTGCGACTGTTCCGATCAGCACCCGGATACGAGAGTACTCGATCATATCCTGTCCCTTGTCATCGGCGAGAAAATTTTTGATCCAGGTTCGCATCACTTTGACAACTCGTTTCTTGAGATTTTCTGGTGGGGGCTGATCGCACACGGATAACAGAAGTGAGCTCCGTGACCTGACGTCAGGTCAGAACGGTCATCCCCAACTTACAATATCTTAAAATAGTAAATAACGGACCAGGGCAAACTGCAAACCGGCGCATTGCCAATTTTAATGGTCAATGGGCGGTCGACGTGGGAGCAGGCGCGGCTTCTGGGAACTCTATGTACTTTTCGAGTATTTAAAATAATTAGAGTACTCTGGGTACGTCAGGCCATTATATCGGGGTTCAATTCGGGGATAAATCTGTCATCAGGAAGTGACTGGGGGTAAGTAACTGTCACCTGATGACGACGCAGTATAGCCGAATCGCACCATCTCGCCAAGCGAAAATTGGAATTTCCGCCCCTCCCACTAATCTTTACTTCAAAAAAATCTTTAACTGAAAAATTATAACAGTTCAGAATGGCATTACGGCAATGCCGATGCGCAGAACCTTACCCTGCACCCCGGCTGCAAAAGCGTTACGACGCCGGGTCCTGCCAGACTGCATTGCTTCGAACCAGTGGCCTGATCGGCCCAGTGCTCCAATCGGCACTTTAGCCCACGGCCCACAGGGTCCATCTGAATTTGAATCTCTTATGCTTTCTGATCAATTTGTACCAGGCCTGAACTGGCTTGATACAATCGCGGAAGAATTCGGCGAAAAATCAATATACCACGGCTCGTTGTCACGTCAATCAGCAATTTTTATCGCCGTCGCGGTCGCTTTGGCATGGTGCTAAAGGACGATGGGGAGAAGATGGACTGGAGAGGTGCTGATCAGAGCGGCTATGTTAAGATACAATCTGTTATTGCACTGATCTGTTGTGGCAGGGTATCGATGGAGATTTCAAGATGAACGAACATGAACTTATTGAGCGCATCGCCCTTGATCCTAAAGTCATGGGGGGGAAGCCTGTTATTAAAGGCACTCGGCTGACGGTGGAATTTATATTGGGACTGCTAGCTCAAGGGGCGACTTCGGTTGAAATATTGGAAGAGTATGACGAGCTGACGGCGGAAGATCTTCGGGCATGTTTTTTCTTCGCGACAAAATCGCTCAGCGAAACTGACTTTATGCCCCTTATCACAGAGGCGGCCTGAATGCGCTTTGTCGTCGATGAGTGCACGGGCCCCAGAGTAGCGTATTGGCTGCGAGAGCAGGGATATGAGATTTTTTCCGTCTATGAAGATGCGCGGGGTTGCGATGATGACTCTACCATTCGAAAAGCCTGCGATGAGAACTGGATATTGATAACGAACGATAAAGATTTTGGTGAGAAGGTTTTTCGAGGCCAGCATCCTCATCACGGCATTGTATTTTTAAGACTTGCGGATAATCGAGCGAACAACAAGATAAAAGTATTGAGCAAATTGCTCGATACGTATTCTGCGAGGATTGCAGATAAGTTCGTTGTTGTCACAGAGTCACGAGTGCGTTTTGCAAAATTGTAGCCACTAATCTCTCGATCAAGGAACACATCCCATTGACCGGATTTCTTTAATGAGCGGCAAGACCTGAAAATATCGGAGACAAAGTTTATGAGTGCTGAAGTGTTGAATGGCGTTCTGGTGGCGGAGATGATCAGGCAGGGAGTTGGGGCCCGTGTGCGGGAACTGGTCGAACACGGCGGACGCGTCATCAGGCCCGGACTGGCAGCGGTGCTGGTTGGTGACAATCCGGCGTCAAAAGTCTATGTTGGCAGCAAGGTCCGGACTTGCGAGGCACTCGGATTCCACTCTGAGAAGATTGAGTTGCCGGCGACGACGACGACAGAAGAGTTGCTGGATCTGGTGCGAGAGCTGAATCAGCGCGATGAGATCGATGGGATACTGGTTCAGCTTCCGCTGCCGCCGCAGATCGAAGCGCGCCGGATACTGGAGGCGATCGATCCGGCGAAGGATGTCGACGGATTTCACCCGGTCAACGTCGGGCGGATGGTTCGTGGCGAGGATGCGCTGGTACCCTGCACCCCGGCCGGGGTGATCGAGATGCTTGACCACTATCAAATTCCACTGGTTGGCGCAAACGCGGTTGTGATAGGACCCACCGACATCGTCGGCAAGCCGATGGCGAAGCTGCTGCTACACCGTCACGCCACGGTAACTAACTGCCATTCAATGACGCGTGATCTGGCGCCGGAACCGCG
>JBEIMN010000519.1:0-2868 GCA_040378705.1 Acidobacteriota bacterium | reverse complement strand
GTCACTGACCGTCGGCCCGAACAATGGCGTCAGCGAGCAACCCACTTTCATGGTCAACCCGTTCAATCCGGGACCACCGGCGATGGTCTCTCCGGCGACGGTCGACGGCCTCTACAAACGCCATATTCGACAGTTCATCAATCGTGACAACCTTGCGCCCAAAGCGATTGTTGGCTGGCTGAACGCCGTCGACCACTGGTGATCCCGGAATTGGCCGCCAGCTCCGCCGCACTGCTGGTCACCTTTGGCGTCAGTGATGAGGCGCTCTTCGATGTCCTGACGGGCAGGTTCAACCCCGTCGGCCGGTTGCCATTCGAGCTGCCATCGTCGATGGAGGCTGTCCGCAACCAGCTTGAAGATCTCCCTTACGACTCGAAGGATCCGCTCTTCAAATTTGGCGCCGGGCAGGGGTACCCAGCTCCGGCGGGCACACTGAAAAAATAGTCGGCGTTACCTGGCGCCGGCCTATTCTCAACCCGGCCAACATCATTCAACAGTTATCGCTCATCACTTCCGAGGCCGATCCGCTTCAGAATTGAGAATAAAACGGTTATCATCCTTTTTCTCACTGCTGGCTCACTGCTGTTGTGTGGCTGGGTAAGCAGCCTGGGTAAGGGGGGCGCGATAATTCATGTCAGAGTTTGAACCTGAAGATCTGCTGGACGATTATGATGATGGGGGTGAAAGCCCCTCGGTCCGCCGCTTCTATTGGCGCGCCGTGCGCTGGCTGCTGGTCGCTCTCGGCATCCAGACCTTTGCCGGTCTCGCACCGGGACTGATCGAGACAATATACAGCCGCAATATCTATTTTTACATTCCACGCCTTCTGGCGAAGTTGACGCAATTGGTTGGGGTGCCGCTTGCAGAGGGTCTGCTGGGGCTGATCGTCGCCGTCTTCATACTTTGGGGAGTCTGGTCAGTCCTGCGCCATTTACAGGGCAGGGCGCCAATCGTCGATTCAATCAAGGTCATCATTCTCTACTTCATCTGGACGGCGAGCATCATGTTCATCGTCTTCAAGCTGATGTGGGGGCTCAATTACCAGCGAATGGCGCTCGCCGATACCCCCTGGTTCGATTCACGATACGCGAAGACGGAGGAGCTGACCGATATTTCCAATCGGATCATCAACGGAATCAGAAGCAACTATGGTTCGCTCCCCGGCAACAACCCCTTCAATGATGAATCTCGTTCCGGAGAGGCCCGTTCCGGAGAGGTGTCAAATGAGCAGACCGATCTGGCACTGAACAGGCCAGACGGCATCGCACAGGCAATCGAGCTCTCATTCAGGAATAACCGACTGATCGAGAATGCCGCCGCCGGCGAGGTTGCCCCGCCAAAAACGATCTGGTCATCCAATCTTTCCAGCCTTCTCGGACTGCGATCATTCTATTTGCCATTTACTGGTGAGGTCTTCTACCAGGCGGATCTTTCGCCGATCGAGCTGCCATTCGCAATTGCGCGTGCCAAAGCCTACCAGCGCGGTTATGCGCGCGAGGATGAGGCGAACTTCGTCGCCTTTCTGGTCTGCACGACCTCTGCCAGTCCGGTTGTTCGATACTCTGGCTACCTTCACGCGGTAAGGGTGCTTGAAGAGCTGAAGAGGAGCGGAATCATTGGAGATTACCGGAGCGCGATCGGTGAGGGGCCACAGCAGAATCTCGACCGACTGCGCTCCGGTTCAGCCAATATGATCGGAGGGATGACTCGGGCCGCCTTCGATCTGCTCTTCAATTTTCATCTCCAGGTCAATCGTGTTGAGCGTGGGATAAAGAGCGGGGATGGGGATGTCGATCTGATCATCTACTACTACCTGAAGAATAAGTCACAGAGCCCCTTTGCCGGCGGTTCGGTCGAGCCATAATTGCCGATTGTGCAGGCAGGCTACTGCTTGTCGAAGATTAAGACCGACTGCTGGCTCTTCTCACCAAGTTCGCGGAGGCGCGTTATTTTGAGCGTCTTTCCGTTGTCGGTCAGTTCCCAGTACTCTTTGGTGATGAGGGTTACAGGCTCACCCTGGTTATCACCGGAGATGGTCGACTTTAGTTGAAGGCTGCGGCCCTTCGCGATCAGTCTCGCCTCGAGTTCCATGGTTCCGGCGAGTGGTCGCGACACTTCAACCGTCGATTCGCGGCCATCGAGCCGAAACTGGCGTGGTTGTGATGGCTGAACCCGACCACGGATTTTGATCTTCTCCTCGACCGTCAACTCGAGGTGCGTCTGCGTCACCTCAATCAGCATCTCCGCTCCGTGAAGCCCGCCGGAGAGATCCTCGCTCTTGTCACGATTCAGTCTCCAGGTTCCCTCAAATGATGTAACCTGCCCGGTGGCGCCCAACTGGAGCGCCACGAGCAGGCAGAAAAGTGTTACGAAATGAAACTTTCCGGTCTTCCTTTTATTCCTGGCTCTTCCTGGCTCTTCCTGACTATTCCTGGCTATTCCTGACCGATTGGTTCCTGACTGGCAGGAGGAGTGGTCAATTCGTCGAGCTTGAAGTTGAGGCTCTCGACGAAGGATTCGGGTACCTTGTAGACGTCGGCGCGACCCTCGATCCGGACATAGGCGTTTCCATCCTTTGCCGCGGAGACCCTGACGATGGTCACCTTGCCGGCACGGTCTGTCAGGCGGGCCTCGACCGCCGGTTTGGCGAGTGAGGCGATGATCGCCGCCGTCGGCTGATCGACGATCTCAGTCGCGCGAGTCTCGAATGGATCGATGATCCGGAAGGCTGATGCCTCCTGGTCCTTCTTCTCCACCGGTTGGCGGATGAGCCATTTGCCGTCGCTTCCACGCTCCGCGAAGAGGGTCAGATTCGCGTTTTTGATCTGTATTCCCTTCAATTCATCGCGGTTCATTTTGACCAGCAGG
>JBEIMN010000518.1:0-2871 GCA_040378705.1 Acidobacteriota bacterium | reverse complement strand
TGCTCCTCCACCAAAATCTACATTATGCCGTACTTCTCGAAGGCCTCGCTCGCGCTCATCCCTTCCTCGATCGCCCGGCGCACCAGTTTCTCGCCCCGCGCCTTTTCAATCGCCAGGGGAATGATCTCGCCTGCCGCCTCGCGCGGAATCACCAGCACTCCCTCCAGATCTCCAACCAGCAGATCACCCGGCGCGACACGAACCCCGCCAATCTCGACAACACATCGAAAATCGATCACCTTGCCACGCGGCCCCTGATCCTGCGCATAGCGACCAATCGCAAATGTCGGAAACCCGAGACGGATAATTCCCGGTGAGTCCCGCGCATAACCATCAAGCACCGCTCCCGCCGCTCCAAGCAGCCGAGCGCGCGTACTCATCAGCTCACCCCAGAGGGCGTAACGCGGCGACCCGCCAGTGCAGAGATAGACCTCTCCCGGATGCAGATCATCAAGCGCCCGCAACCTCTGTCAGAAGGGACGTGCCATGACCGGGTTCTCGGCCACTCGACCTCCGCTCTCACGCTCGCTGCAGCTCGCATCGGACGAGACAACATCGGCACTCAGAACCGGCATTGCCCTTCCGACCAGCACCATCTCGTCACTAAGTGGCTGGATCGCCGGCGGCAGGAATTGCCGCTGCAACCCAAGTCGATCCATCACGTCACCGATCACTGCCGTGAAAAGCTCGCGCCGAATTAGTTCAACCAGCTCCGCTTCCGAACTCCAGTAACTCAAGAATCGATGCTCCTCTCTCTCAATCCGCAAGGCAGACCAGATTTTCCAGCGGCCTTCCCTCCGCCAACGCGTCGAGATTGGCCGCAATTTTTCGCCATCGCCGCTCGACCATCTCCTCCGTCCAGGCTGAAAGGTGCGGCGTCATAATCACGTTCTCGAGCTCATTGAATGGCAGACTCGCCGGAAGCATCCGCTGACCACTATCAAGTCCGGCAAGTCCGGCATCAATTGGATAGCGATACCAGACATCGAGCGCCGCTCCGGCCAGCCTTCGCTCCCGCAATGCCTCATAAAGCGCCGGCTCATCGACGATCTCCGCCCGTGCCACGTTGATCAGAAAGGCCCCCTGCTTCATCCGCGCGAGCCGTGCTCCATCGAGCATTCCGCGAGTCGACCCCGTCAGCGGGCAGCAGACCACGACGTAATCACTCACCCCGAGCAGTTCATCGAGCCTCTCTGGACCACCAATCCAATCGCAATCAGCCGGCTCATCGGCACACGGGTTGGCCCGCACCGCACGAACACGCATATCGAATGCCCGCAATCGACGCGCAACCTCACGCCCGATACTTCCCCACCCAATCAATCCAACCGAACGCCCGGCCAACTCACCGTGCGTCTCACCGTCAAGCCGCCCGCTTCCCACCCACGCGCCCTGCCGCAAACTATGGTCTGCCAACGCCAACCTCACCGTCAACGCGACCATCATCCCGACGACATACTCGGCCACTGGCACACCATGCTCATAAACATTGCAAAGTGCGCAACCAGATGGTAATCCTCCAACTTCATAGGCGTCGACCCCCGCGCCAAGCGCCTGCACCAGCTTCAAGCCTCCAGCCAGTTCCCTCCAGCCACTCCGCCACCGAAGCCCGATCAGTGCCCGCGCCCCCGGAAGCTCACGCCGCAATGCCGCCTCATCACTCTCGTCCGGCAACTCAACCAACTCCCACTCCGGACTTCTCACCAGACGTGACAGCCGGCCAGCATTCAGACAGGCCGTCTTTCCCAACAGGATTACTCTTGCCATAAAATCAGAAGATCAGCTTTAAGGTAAACTGCAATTGCCGCTCACCGGATGAGCTGGAGATAACACCAAACGTCGTCGAACCAAGCTGTGAACCCGGCGCTCCAAAATAGGGCGTATTGGTCAGATTGAACGCGTCAGCCCTGACCTGCAACCCGATCGACTCGGTGAGATCGAAGCGCTTCGAGAGATTCAGATCGTAGTTGAACCGGCCCGGCCCGCGCACATCCGGCAGCGTCCGCGAAACATTTCCAAGCGTGAAGGCTCCAGGCACTGTAAACGCCGTCGTATCGAAATACTTGAGTAATCGCGACTGGAGCTTTCCGTCAAGCCTCGCCGTTCGCCCCGCGCTATTTGGCCGCAGGACAGCGTTGAAGATTCCGGAATTACCGATCGATGTCAATGCCAGCGGATACCCGCTATGCACCGTCAATGCCCCATTCAGTGCCCATCCGCCAAGCAGCGCGCTAACGACACGAGGAGTGCCGGAGTTATCCCCAAGCCAGCGCTCCTTCCGACCAAAAGGCAGGTTGACCGTGTGACTAACCACCAGCCGCTGTGCGACATCACTCTCCCCGAGCGACCGCTCTGCCTTCAAGTTATAGGCATTCTGCACCGGTGGAATAAATGCCGACACCCCGAAGACGCGTCCCGACGACTCGTCAATCAGCTTGCTGTTCGTGTACGCCAGCCGCAGATTGAAGTTATTCGAAAAGCGCTTCTCAACCAGCAATGTCATCGAATGATAGAACGATGACGACGCATTCTGCTGGAAATTGGAGATCCCGCCATACTGCGGAAATGGCCGCAACAACTGTCCCTGGGTCGTATTCCGCGTCGAGAGGCTTCCCGTCTGGACTATTCCAAAGAATGGATTAGGCACCGACCTGGCCAACTCATTTCCCAGCGACTGATACTTCGGATCGAGCTGATTGAACTGTATTCCGACCGGCAGTCGCACTCCACGATTACCAGCGTATGCCAGTTCGACGATCACCGATCCGGGCAACTCGCGCTGCACCGCCAGATTCCAGTGCTGAACATATGCATCAGTCCGGCTATTCCGATCTGTAATCGTCAATCCCTGCCCGATCTGCGTCCGCGTTC
>JBEIMN010000517.1:0-2871 GCA_040378705.1 Acidobacteriota bacterium | reverse complement strand
TAATCAGGCATTCAACTCCGGCGACGGTCCCATTTACGAACCAGTAGTATTTGATCGCCCCAAGGTCGACGCTGGTCAGCGTCTGGAGCAGTGGAAGGGCACAAGGCCCCTGGATGGCGAGCTGGCCATACTCCGCGCTCAGATTCTCCACCACCGCGTCGAATCCGGCGGCGTGGCTCTGAATCCAGGCAAAGTCCTTGTCGGCGTTCGAGGCGTTGACGCAGATGAAGTAGTGATCGGCGGCAAAGCGGTGGACAAGAATGTCGTCGACAAAGGCGCCATTTGGCATCGTCAATGCCGAATACTGGATCTGCCCGTCGGCGAGCTTTGCGGCATCGTTCGATGTGACGAGCTGAATCAGATCGAGAGCCTGCGGCCCGCGAACCACCAGCTCACCCATATGGCTAACGTCGAATATCCCGACCGCATTCCGGACCGCGAGGTGCTCCTCGATCGTTCCGGCCGGGTACTGCACCGGCATGTCCCAGCCGCCAAAGTCGATCATTCTCGCCCCGAGCTTCCGGTGGGCCTCATTCAGTGCGGTGGCTTTGAGTTGATTAGCTGACACGGTCTTTTGCCCTCGATGGTTTTGCCCGACGGACGAAATTGCCGATCCCGTCTCCACAGTCCAGGCAGATTGGTAAACCCTCTCCCATTAAGAAAAAACGCTAACATACGCTTAAAGCCGTGGTCAAGCTGCACGGGCTGCCCGGGCGGTATGGCCCCTGACTCGACCAGGGCGATCGCCTTTTGAGAGTCGGGCTCCCAGGGGGCCGCGCTCCACAGCTCAGAATTTTTCTCATTATTGAAACAGAGGTGTGAGAAGCGGTCGCGAAATGGAGCCGCGTCAAAAAGCTTTTCGCTCTTTCGCACCGATCCGCGAACTAATACAATCAATGTCTATGTCCAATTTTCCGGATTCAGTCGAAGAGCTGCTGATTATCGATACCCCGGAGCGGGTCGAGCTCCACTTCCCGCTCGCCTCGCTGGGTAATCGGTTTCTCGCCTGCGCGGTCGATCACGCGATCCAGGTCGCGGCCGCCGCCCTGGTGCTCGTCCTTGGCTATCACCTCAATGCGGGTATTCACGCGATCGGTCTCAGCCTCTGGGGGGCCGACGATCCCGATTCCCGCCTCTCCAGCATCTGGCAATCCTGGAACGGGATCAGCGTCTGGGTGACGGCGATCGGAATCCTGCTGATCTTTCTGGTCTTCTTTGGATACTTCATCCTCTTTGAAGCATTGTGGAGCGGGCAGACCCCCGGCAAGCGCTGGATGCGGCTGCGTGTCATCCAGCAGGACGGGCGGCCGATCACTTTTTTTTCAGCGATGACGCGCAACCTGATCCGGCTTGCAGACATGGTCGTCCCCCCATTCTATTCTGTCGGGCTGCTGACGATCTTTGCGAGCCGCCATTCGAAGCGGCTCGGCGACTATGTCGCCGGCACGGTCGTCATCAAAGAGTGGGAGAGCTTCGCTCCAGGCTTCGACGAGGTCTTCGCCGATGAGCTGCGCGACCCGGCACGCCGCCGCGAAACCGATGGCCTCGACTTTGTCGGTGATGTCGGCCTTATCACGTCGGCAGAGATCCTGGCGGTTGAGGCCTATCTCCGTCGCCGCTATCAACTCCCATTGGCGCCACGCCAGTGGCTCGCCTGGCGTGTTGCTACACCGCTGCTTGAAAAGATGCGGCCGCGATTCGATCCGACGGTTTTTACGTATGAGCGCTTTCTCGAAGAGCTGCTCGCGCGCTACCACGAAACCAATCGCTTTCGTGATAGGTGATCGGTTAGGGCTGGCGGTTTGCTGACCGGGAAAATGGCAGGAGTCTCTTTTAGCACCACGATTCGGACTTCGTAAATATTTCGGCCCTGAATCTTCCTCCGTCCGGGCCGGCGGGAGCCAGGCGGGCGGGAGAAGATCCAGGGCGCAGAGTGGAACAATAACCAGAGCTAAGCCTGTTCGAAGGTACCTGTTCGAAGGTAAGCGAAGAGTGGGTTGTCACGAACTAGAGATCCATCTTCAGCAACCTCGCCGCGTTCTGGAAATAGACCTTCTTCAGTATCGTGTCGGTCAGCCCGACTCCATAGATTCGCCATCTGCCCTGGGGGGGAATCCTGGCTGGCGCATAGTCGAAATACTCGTCCTCCGTTTCGAGGAAACGATAATAGATCTCATAAAGTTTATCGCCGAAGATCTGCTGCGGAGTCTCGACGCCCTGCGGGACGGCGTCGGTTCCAAACAGGATGCGGTCCTGGTATCGGTCAAAGAACCGGCGGGCCTGCCGTGGCTGGCGGCCCAGCTCACCGATGCGGGCGGCGATCTCGACGTGAGTGTTGGGGTATTTGTCGAGCCATTCACTGACCCACGGCAGATCCTCGGAGTTGCCGACGTGGAGGAGCACGAACTGTGTCTTCGGATGGCGGGCGACGACGCGCAGTCGGGCCTCGTGCAGTTCGCGGTTGCTCGGGTAGTCGCGGCCATGGAACGACCAGTCCGGGTGTGCGCTCAGCTCTTCGTACCGTTCGTTGAATTTGTCTGTCGGCAGAAAGAAGGCTTCCGGATCCGAGGTATGGATGGCGATCGGCAGTTCGGATGCACCGGCGGCCTCCCACATCGGATCGAATCGACGATCATCGACCTTGACCAGCGGACCGGTCGTGATCTCTTCACGCAGGAAGAGTCCGAGGGTCTTCAGAACCTTGATGCCACGAGCGCCGAGCTGTTTTGCGCGGACGATCTGATCGGCCTGAAATTGCGGATAGTTCGCCTCGCGCAGCCGGTTGAACCACGGCTCTGTGAAGACGGCAAAGCGATCTGGGGCCGGTTTCTGCCAGTAGGCGAGCGTCTCTTCGAGTGCCGCGCCATAGCC
>JBEIMN010000516.1:0-2895 GCA_040378705.1 Acidobacteriota bacterium | reverse complement strand
CCGGGCAAGCGGATTACTTTTAGTCCTGATCATATTTTGACCTTTCCTTATTATTTAGGGGGCGAGAGGCCTGAAGAACCTATCGCGTAAAGCTCAGCCTGACACCATCCGGAGACATCCCCGGACAAGTCCCGACCATCGCCGTTTCACCAGCTCCATGGCAGCTCGATGAAACGCTTCGGTGAAGCAGGACGTCTGCACGGACTCAGGCCCGGCAGTGCATTCAAGCTCTTCGATCGTTCTTCCCAGCATTGTGCCAACGTCGTACCCTTGATAGGCGAGCAGGGTATCTGTATCAGTGTAATTAATCTATGTAATTATCCCAGTTGGCCCATTCTGGATTATCCGAACGGACGGTTCAGGTGTCAAGCGAGATTTGTCAGTTCCAAAATGCAGCGCCAAAATGTAAAGTAGTCGGGTTGACCGAACTCAATTAAATTTAATCAGATTTCAAACTCGAAGCAGAACTGAACCAGAACTGAAAAGGTGGCCTTAAAGCATATGAGTGAAACGATGGAATCGCGAATCGATCGATATTTTTCTCTTTCCGGAGATGCGCTGACCGGAGACGTTCGGAGCGAAGCGCTTGCCGCTTTCGCGGAGTTCAAGGAGGCACTCAATCGTGGTGACGTGCGGGCGGCATCCCCGACAGCGGAAGGCAACTGGCAGGTCAATCCCTGGGTCAAGCGTGGAATTCTGCTCGGCTTTCGACTGGGTGGAATGATCGACTACTCGATTGACGAGAATTTTCGCTATTTTGATAAAGAGACCTATCCGACGCGACGGCTGACACTGGATAGCGGAGTCAGGATCGTCCCCGGTGGGACGACAATCAGGGACGGAGTCTGCCTTGGGCGTGGTGTGACAATAATGCCCCCGGCATACATTAATACCGGAAGTCACATCGGTGACGGGACGATGATCGATTCGCACGCGCTTGTCGGATCCTGCGCCCAGATCGGAAAACGCTGCCACATCAGCGCGGCCGCACAGATTGGCGGGGTGCTCGAACCGGTTGGAGCGCTGCCGGTGATCATCGAAGACGAGGTCATGGTCGGCGGAAATTGCGGCGTCTACGAAGGTACAATCGTCCGCGAGCGTGCAATTCTTGCTGCCGGGGTCACACTGACCGGCTCGATGCCGCTCTTTGACGCAGTGCGGGGCGAAGTATATCGTCGAAAGGGTGATCAGCCGCTCGAGGTTCCGGCCGGTGCAGTCGTCGTCCCGGGATCGCGCGCCATCTCGATCGGGGCGGCAAAGGAGATGGGGCTCTCTGTCTATGCTCCGATCATCATCAAATATCGCGACGACAAGACAGAGGCATCGGTGCAACTCGAGGAGTTCCTGCGCTAAAAGATCGGCATAATGTTTGCTGATCAAGCCGGCTGGCGCTTATAATTCAGCGCCAGCTGGCAAATTATGATGGCAAATGTGGCAGCGTGAATAATTTACTGATTTTATGAGCATCTTTGATTTCACACGGCAACTGATGGAGATCGACTCGACCACCTGGCAGGAGGGTGCCGCCGGACGATGGCTGCGCGACTATCTGACCGCCGCCGGTTTCGAAGTCACGACCCAGGCGGTGACGGAGGATCGAATCAACGTCTTCGCGCGGATCGGTGACCCGCTCGTCACCTGGTCGTCGCATATTGACACGGTTCCCCCATACATTCCATTCAGCGAGGATGACGACAAAATCTACGGTCGCGGTGCGTGCGATGCGAAAGGGATCATCGCGGCGCAGGTCTTCGCCGCCCTGACGCTGAAGAACGAGGGGTATCGGGATATCGGACTTCTCTATGTCGTCGGTGAAGAGGATGGAAGCGATGGGGCACGAATGGCCAACACCATTCCCAATCGCAACCGCTTCCTGATCAATGGTGAGCCGACGGAGAGCCATCAGGCAATCGCGACCAAGGGGGCGATGCGTGTCGTCATCGAGGCACAGGGCAGAATCGCGCACTCTGCCTATCCCGAACTTGGTGAATCGGCGATCGAAAAGCTGCTTGACGTTCTGGACGACCTGCGTCGGCACGACTGGCCGGTCGACCCGGAACTGGGGCCGACGACCTACAATATCGGCACAATCGCCGGCGGACGAAAGCCCAATGTCGTCCCGGATTTTGCCAGCAGTGAAGTGATGTTCCGGACGGTCTTTTCGCCGGATCAGCTCTTTGAATCGGTCAGGGATCTGATCGGAGATCGGGTGGAAGTGAAGCGTGGGTTTGCGATTCCGCCTGTTCGGACTCACGTCGTACCGGGAATGGAGGATGTTCCGACCAGTGTCGTTCGGTTCGGAACCGATATTCCCTGCCTGACCGGATGGGGTGAGCCGATTCTTTTCGGGCCGGGTTCGATTCATAACGCCCACACGAGGCACGAATTCATAATCAAATCAGAGTTGCTCGATGCGGTGGATACCTTCACCCGAATGGGGAGAATTCTGCTGCAGAAAGCGAAGGAGTAGAAGCAATGTCAACTGGAAAATTTTCATCCGATCCCGGCAGTCCTGAGTATCATGCCTCCGACTGGCTGATCACCATCCACAACGCCTACCGTGAACTCGACCATGCGATCGAGAGTTCTCCAAATCCGGAGGAGTTCATCGAGCGGCTGCGTGAGCGTGTGCGTCGCGACTACGAGCAGAACCGCGAGCAGATGGGGTGGAGTGAGCGGACGCGCGACATCGCGGCAAGGTCGCTCGAGATCGTGCTGGCAACCCTCAAGCTGCCTAATCGATAGGCTGGGGGCGATTCGGGGAATTGGCTTAACCAGTCTGGCCTGACGAGTCAGTCGAGGGGATCGACGAATGCATTGCCCGACTTCCCTCCGGTCTTTCTGACCATGCGGATGTGGTCGATGACCATTCGTCGATCGATTGCCTTGCACATG
>JBEIMN010000515.1:0-2899 GCA_040378705.1 Acidobacteriota bacterium | reverse complement strand
GCGATGCTGGCGAAAGGCCTGGTCGGCATCCTCTTCCCGGTGATCATTGTCGGGACCTATTTCCTGCTGACCGGCGGATTGAAGCGGCTTCGACAGCTTTTTCAGCTCCACCAACTGGGGCGGCTCCTCGCCGCCGGCGCGATCTTCGTGGTGACGAGCGCACTTTGGTACGGACCGATGATCGCGCGCCACGGCCGCCTCTTCATCGATGAGTTCTTCATCGCACATCATTTTCAGCGTTACCTGACCAACCAGTATCGCCATCCGCAACCGTTCTGGTTCTTCGTCTTTGTCGCTGTCGCCGGATGCTTCCCGTGGATCTATCCGCTGCTGGTGCGCGCCGGAGGACTTCGCAATCGCTGGCGATCGCTGCTGGCCGACGAGACCGACCGCTTCGAACTCTTCACCTGGCTCTGGGCACTCATCCCGATCATCTTCTTCTCGTTCTCGGGATCGAAGCTGCCCGGCTATATTCTGCCGGCCTTCCCACCGCTGGCGATGATCATTGCCCGCCAGCTCGAAGACTGGTGGGACGAGGAGCGCCCCTCGCGTGCCCACATCGTCAGTGTCACCCTGACGATGGTCACGATCTTTCTCGTGGCGGTGATGATTGCCCTGCGTGGCTCCCAGTTGCTTGGCCTCGACAAGTTTTCAGCCTTTCGACTGGCGGCGATGGGGGTCCTGGTAGCCTTCGCCTACCAGATAATCTGGTTTCTCCTCCACATCCGCGCGGCGACCAGGTTTCTGCCCTTTGGATTTGCGGTCGTTCTGATCGCAGTCGTCAACATCGTCTCGCCGGTCCTTGCCGAGCGGGAGACACTCAAGCCCCTCGGTGAGTTGGCGACACGGCTCGCCCTGCCCGGCGAGCGGATGGTCTTTTACATCAATTCAAATCATCGGATCAATTTTTATGCGACGCAGTTGCCGCTTCGTGACCGCAAGTCATATTTCGTGACGGTCATGAACCCGGCGGAGATTCCGCCGCTCATCGACCAGTATGGAGGGGAGAGCATGCTTATCCTCTCGCAGCGTGAATGGGCAGGGACACTTCAGCAGGAACCTTCGCTGCGCCTTGCGATTCTTGGCGAGCAGCGTGGCCCGGTCAAATGTGCGCCGCGTTGCGACTTGATTCTCATTCGTGCCCGGAGAGCGAAACAGGAGTAGCCGCAGTGGAAAGACAGGAAGATCATCTCATTCAGGCGACGACCGCCGATTCGACCATCAGGCTGATTGCCGCCGTGACCACAGATCTGGTCGCGGAGTGCTGTCGCCGGCACGGGACTTCGCCGACCGCCTCCGCGGCACTGGGTCGCACCCTGACCGGGGCACTTCTGCTTGGAAGTACCTTCAAGGATCTCGAGCACGTCACCCTTCGCTTCGAGTGTCGCGGGCCGATCGGTGGTATCGTCGCTGAATCGAATTCCCACGGGACTGTCCGCGGCTATGTGCGCAATCCGCTTGCTGATGCTCCACCTGCTACGACTGGCACTAATGGCCCCACTGGCCAGAATGCAAAGTTGGACGTTCGTGGAATCGTCGGCCCCGGCATGTTTCACGTCATTCGTGAGGCGGGCCAGGAGCTCGGCTTTGCAAAGGAGCCCTACCTCGGTTCAGTTCCGATCGTCTCGGGTGAGATTGCGGAGGATCTGGCACACTACCTGGCTACCTCCGAGCAGATAAATTCAGCCGTCGCGCTTGGTGTCTACCTCGATGCCGAACAGCTGCGCGTCAGTGCCGCTGGCGGCTATCTGATCCAGGTCATGCCAGGTGTCGCCGAGGAGACCCTTGCCGCGCTCGAAGAGCATCTTCAGCGAGCTCCGCACGTCACCGAGTGCATTCGACGGGGAGCCTCTGCCGAGGAGATGCTGCTCGAAGCGATAGGTGAGTTTGAACTGAAAGTTCTCGACCGCCGTCCTGTCGCCCTCAGGTGCAAGTGCTCCCGTGAACGTGCGATCAGTATCGTTACTGCACTTGGGCCGGAAGAGGTTGCCGATATGCTCGATAAAGACCGGGGTGCGATCCTGACCTGCCATTTCTGTGCCGAAGTCTACGACCTTGACGAGGCTGCGCTGCGCCAGATCCTTAATCCCCCGGTTATGTGAAAAAGGCAAGAAAAAGAGTAAAAAAAGGGCCGACGCGTTTGAAGACGTCGGCCCTTTTACGTTATGGCTTCTGATCGACCGTTTCGTTCTCCTAAAATGCGGGAGAGACCGGGATTGTCATGACCGCGGTTGAAGTCGTCGAAAGAGTGTGGAGGTTGTGACCACCATTGAAGCCATCGGTTCCGCGATTGATGATCGCTCCGCTGATTGCGGCATCGCTGGCCGAATAGATCTTCATCCAGCCTGATTTGCCTGCCCTGATCACCTGATCATAGCGTGGGATCAGCCGGGGGAAGTTGTTATTGAGAATCCCACGGATCTGGCAGGTTCCACCGGGAATGGTAAAGCTTGAGGCATTCTCAACGTCGTCATACAGCAGACCGGCAAGGCTTCCCATTATGGTTGCCCCGACGGCGAGATTGCCTCCCAGCCGGTTAAGCACCATCATCGTCTGATTCCCTCCGGCCCGGGATGTGAGGTTGTCGAGCGCCAGTGCTCGGGGAAGCTCGTTGTAATTGGTGCCATTGAAAATGAGGTCGGTCGTCACCGTTCCCGGAAGACACGGTGCGAGCCCCGGTGATGCGGCAACGCTGATCGCGGCAAGATCGGCCTTATGTCCACTGGAGAACTTGACCATTGCATTGCCGATCAGGAAGTTGAAGCTGATCGGACAGCCGCTCGCATCCACGGCGACGGCGACCAGATAACCGACGATTCCGGGATCAAGATCGCTCGCCCTGAAGCTGACCGTCTGATTTGGGGTCATCGCGATGAACATATCGGCGACGGAACAACTT
>JBEIMN010000514.1:0-2907 GCA_040378705.1 Acidobacteriota bacterium | reverse complement strand
GGTGCCGACGAGCGCTTTGGTCAGTGGACTGAGAACAATATCGGCAACCTGCTCGCCGTTGTTCTCAATGAGCAGATCAAGACTGCGCCATCCATTCGCAGCCGCATCTCCGACAGTGGTGAGATTACGGGTAACTTCACCAAGCAGGAGTCAGAGGATCTCGGACTGGTTCTCCGCTCGGGCGCGCTTCCGGCCAAGGTGGTCTACCTCGAAGAGCGGACCGTTGGACCATCACTCGGAGCCGACTCGATCCGCCAGGGGATCAATGCCTCACTCTTCGGCCTCGCCCTGGTCATCATCGTCATGCTCTTCTATTACCGACTTTCAGGTGTCAACGCGGTCATCGCACTGATCCTCAACCTGGTCATCCTGCTGACCGGCCTCGCGCTCTTTGGGGCGACACTGACGCTTCCCGGAATTGCCGGCGTGATCCTGACGATTGGTATGGCCGTCGATTCGAACGTGCTCGTCTTCGAGCGGATTCGGGAAGAACTCCGCGCCGGAAAACTAGTCTCCTCGTCGATCGATACCGGCTTTAGCAAGGCACTGGTCACGATCATCGACACTCACGTGACGACGATCGTCTCCGCCGCCTTCCTCTACTTCTTTGGTACTGGTCCGGTTCGCGGATTCGCCGTCTCACTGACGATCGGTCTGATAGCCAATCTTTTTACGGCCGTCTACGTTTCACGCTCGATCTTCCTCTGGCAGATAAATCGTGGTGGGCGTCGCGCCGAAACGCTGAGCATCTGATCGCAATGGCGCGCGCCGGATGATCCGGCCTGTCGCGCTGCAGACCCGATAACGGATTCAAAAACTGTCTCAACATTACGTTATGATCGAGATCTTCAAAAATACCAATTACGACTTTCTGGGTAAGAAATGGATTGCCATCGGCTTCTCCTGGATCCTGATCTTTGCCGGAATCGGCTCGATGCTCTACCGTGCCTTCGATGGCAAGGAGAGCACTACACCCTTCAATCTCGGCGTCGACTTCTCGGGAGGAACGCTGGCCACCGTCAAGTTCAATAGTGTGCCAGACCTCAACCAGCTCCGCACTGTCCTTGGATCACAGGGAATAGAGACGGCAAAGATCACTCTCCAGCCCGTCAGTGACCAGATCGGTCAGGCACCCAAGAACGAGGTACTCGTCCGACTCCCGAACCTCGTCAACGTTGTTCGGCAGGAAGGACAGTCCGAAACTGCTGCCCGGGCGACAGATGATGCCGATATCGGTAAGCAGAAGATCCTCGCTGCGCTCGCGACCCTCAATGATCCCTCAACCCGGGGGAAGGTCGACCTCAACGCCTTTGGTAAGGATCAGATCGCTTCGGAACTCGTGACGCGCGCCGGACTCGATTCTCAGCGGGCCGAAGAGGTCGCGACACGGATCGTCGATTATCGCGAGAAGACACGTGATGGTCTGATCGGCAACCTTGCAGAGGTCAAGAACCTCGGCGGGATCGAACCACAGATTGGCGCGGCACTCGACCAGGGCTTCTTTACCGGATTTGCCGCCGTCAAGAGCGTCGAGGCCGTCAGTCCGCAGGTCGGAGCAGACCTCCGTAACCGTGCCATCTTTGTTTCGCTCATCTCCTGCCTCGGAATGCTGATCTACGTCGCTTTCCGGTTCAAGTCCTGGGGCTTTGGGATTGGCTCAGTCGTCGCCGTCTTTCACGACGTCCTTGTTACCCTCGGATTCTTCTCCATTATGCAGTGGGAGATCAATCTGACCGTGATTGCGGCGCTGCTGACGCTCATCGGTTACTCAATGAACGATACGATCGTCATCTTTGATCGTATTCGTGAAATGATGCGGTTACGTCGTCGTGATTCGCTCGAGGCGCTCACCAATGACGCCATCAATCAGACACTATCGCGTACCATCATTACCAACGGGCTTACATTCCTGACTGTCTTCGCACTGGTTGTCTTCGGTGGCGAGGTGTTGAAGAGCTTCTCGTGGGCGCTTTTCATCGGCATCATCGTTGGAAGCTACTCGACCGTCTACATTGCCAGCCCCTTCATGCTGATGTGGGAGAAATGGCGTGGAAGTGGAGCCCGCCTGACGCAGGGAAGTGCCAGCGCCAGCGGTACCAGTAGTGTTGCCAGTTCAGGTTCAGGGGTCACTTCGCGCATGCTTGCAGAGGCTGGAGTCTCAGGTAAGCGACGCAAAAAGGGCAAGCAGTAGGGGCGCGACATATTCGTAACTACTCGTGATATTTTTTTTTGCATCGATGACTTAAAGGCGTGTTAAATTCCTTATTCTCTCTTGACTTACGAGCAATATGGATAGTAGACTCTCCCCGTCGTTAACTCATCGATTTTCATAAGCTGAAGCGTCTTTTTCAAGACCTTCCCGTGTTAACGAGTCACTTGGCCTTTAAACTCCTGAATGTTGACAGCCACGTGACTTTAAGACCGGGGAAGCCAGGGAAGACCTGAAAGTCTGGAAAGACCTGGAAAAATTTGAAAGTCGTGAGAGAGTCGTATTCAGGCCGAAAGGCTGCGAAGATCAGGTGGTCTGTAAGGCCTGCTGAATCTGCCAGATTTCTAAGTGAGGCTGATCAGATTTTGTGTTCGACTCTGGCAGCCTGATCGAGGGTTCAGACGCCAACCTGGTCCTTAATGCCAGTCTGGCAATCAGGCCCAGTTTTAACTGCCAGTTAAAACTGCCGGTTAAGTCACCCAGCTAAATCTAAAAGTTTGATATTAGTGGTAGATTAGCAAGTTAGATACGGCAGTTAGATCAGTAAGGGTTTGAAATTGTGATTCCAATCCCGATCAGGATATAGGATATAGGATACAGGAGATAGGATACAGGTTACAGGTTATGATGCATACTAAACCTGGTAGCCGGTCGGGAATGTAGCCGTAATTGAACAGTGTTCAATACGTTTAATTACG
>JBEIMN010000513.1:0-2919 GCA_040378705.1 Acidobacteriota bacterium | reverse complement strand
GCCGCGAGCAGCTTTCCCTGCGCGACACTCATTGCCGGCCAGAGATATTTCGTATAGTTCGCGAAGCCGACAGCCCCCGAAGCGAGCGAGAAAGGGGCCGTGCAGACCGTCTGCCAGATGAAGAGGAAACTCATCAACCCACCGAGCCGGCGTGGCCCATAGGCCTCCCGCAGGTAATGGTACGATCCACCCGAACCCGGCATCGCCGCACCGAGCTCCGCCCAGACCAGCCCGTCGCAGATCGCGATCACTGCCCCGATGATCCAGCCGAGCATCGCCTGCGGCCCTCCCATGGCCGCGAGGATGATCGGAATCGTGATGAAGGGGCCAATTCCAATCATCTCCAGCATATTGGCCGATGTCGCCTGAAGCAGGCCCATGCCACGGACAAGGGGCGATGATGGTGTCGAGCTGTTCATTAGTGTGGTTTCTCCTTTGCCGCCTGGACGATCTGCTCCTCCGAGACCAGCACCAGGTTGGCGGCCGCGGCAAGTGGAACATAGGAATCGACCGCCCGCACAGAGCGAAGCGGCCGGGCATAACCCGATTCGGCCAGTCCGGCAATCACCGCGTCGGCAATTCCCCCGCCAGTCGCCCGGCATTCGTCGACCACCAGCACCCGACTGCACTCCGCCGCATGCCGGTGGATCGCCTCGATTGGGAGTGGATTGAGCCAGCGCAGGTCGATCACCCGCGCCCTTATCCCGTGATCCCGCTCCAGCCTTCGCGCCGCACGCAATGATAGTCGGTAGCCGTTTGCATAGCTGATAAGCAGGAGCTCAGTCGCCTCCGGGTTGTGAACTCCAACCTCGCCTGGCAGCAGCAATGGAGCATCCGGCACCGGATAGTCGCTCAGCCATCCCCCATCACCATCCTCGTAAAGATCTTTTTCGTGATAGAGAGCGATCGGCTCGACGATTACCGCGACCCGCCCGCAGCTCTTCGCCGTCGCGATCATCCCACGCAGCATTCGCGCCGCATCGTCACCGCGCGACGGCGTCGCGAGCAGCAGACCCGGGATCTCCCGCAACGCACCAATCGCGTTGTCGTTATGGAAGTGGCCCCCAAAACCCTTCTGATAGGCCAGACCCTGCACCCGCACCACCATCGGATTGACAAACTGTCCCGCCGAGAAGAAGGAGAGGGAACATGCCTCCCCGCGCAACTGATCGATCGCGTTGTGCAGATAGGCCAGGTATTGAATCTCCGGGATTGGCAGCAGGCCGGCCATCGCCGCACCCTGCGCCGTTCCGAGGATCGTCGTCTCGTCGAGCAGCGTGTCGAAGACCCGCGCCGCCCCGAAACGCTTCTGCAACCCGGCGGTCACGTAGTAGACGCCACCCTTCTTCGCGACATCCTCACCAAACAGAATGATCTCCGGATGGCAGAGCATCTCGTCGGCCAGTGCGGCGTTGATGTGCGCCGCCATCGTCCGCTTCGTCGGCGCGGTCGCCTCTTCCGGCAACGCGCCATCAAAGAGCTTTGCGCGCGACTCCGCGTCCATTATTCGCCGGTCTGGCAACCGCCCGGCTGTCGCCCGAATCGTCGGCTCGTCATACGGCGCGAGCGGCGCGATGATCTCCGCCACCGTCGTCAGCTTTGGTCGCCCGATCGCCTCGACCATCGCCGCGTCGATCCGCCCCTGCAGACGCCCGATCATTCCGAGCAACTCTTCCGCGGTCGCCGCGCCACACTCCACCAGCCGCCGCGCGTTGCGCAGCAGCGGGTCCGCCGCTTCCGCCGCCTCGATCTCTCCGATCGTGCGATAGGCGGTCTCGACATCCGTCCCGGCGTGACCCCAGAGACGCGTCGTCGCCAGGTGCAGGAAGACCGGTTCCCGCTCCTTCCGGCAATAGTCGATCGCCTCTCCCACCATATTCCAGACCTCGTCCACCTCACCCGCCGCCTCGAAATAACGGAGGTGCGGACGATTGCTCCACGAATCCCTGATCCAGTCCCGCGGCGTCTCGACGGAGATCCCGATCCCATTATCCTCACAGATGAAAAGCACCGGCGCCGCTCCGCCCCTTCGAACCGTGTAGAGCGCCGAATTGATGCCAGCCAGCGCCGTCGCGTGATTGGCGGAGGCATCGCCAAACGAACACGCGACGATCGAATCGTCTGCCAGCCTGATTCCCGGCTTCTCTCCGGAATCATCCCGCCGCCCGATCCGTCGCGCCAGCCGCAACGCAAAGGCCATCCCCGCCGCCTTCGGCAGGTGCGAGGCGATCGTGCTCGTCTGCGGAGGAACCCAGAGCGGCAGACTCCCCCAAACCTTGTGCCGCCCCCCGGCAATCGGATCGTCCTTTGACGCCGCATACGAAAGCAGTGTGTCGAGCACCGGATCGACCCCCGCCAGCTTTCGCGACCGCGCCATCATCATTCCACCCGCTCGGTAATGGAGAAAACACGGATCGTCGAGTCGCAGCAGGCTTCCAATGATCGCGTTGTTCTCGTGACCAGCACTCGAAATGGTGTAGAAGCCCTCATTCAGCCGCTTCATTTCACGCGCTGCCACATCGAGCAGCCGGCTCATCATCTGATCCTCAAAGAGCTCCCGCGCCGCGCGCGCCTTCAGCCCCGTCCCGGCCACCAGCGGCTCATCATCTTTAAGGCTCCGATCAGGTTTAAGCCCCCGGCCCTCAAGCCCCAGCCCTGAAAGCCCCAGACCTGGCGAACCGACACTCTCCAGATAGTCTGTGATCCGCCGCTGCACAATCTCTACCCGTGTCATCTGACCCGCCATATTGCCTGCTACCCTTCCGGTAAAACCTTCTCGGTTAGTGTGCCTAACGCTCGGGGCCCAAGCTCGGGGCCCCAGGGGCCAAAGGAAAAGCTGATCCGGGGATTCGCGCCGATCGATCCTCACCGAGACCGCTTCCCGTGGGTCATTGGTCTCATCGGTCAGGATCGATCGGC
>JBEIMN010000512.1:0-2932 GCA_040378705.1 Acidobacteriota bacterium | reverse complement strand
GTCGTGATCATGACCAATCCCGGCCAGTAGGAGAGAAACTGAAGATTCCGGTTGACCATCTCCTGACGCAAGGCATCGACTGCCCCTGGCTCTAGCCGCGCATCTGCATCCAGGAATAGCAGGTAGCGACCGGTGGCGACTTTTGCCAGCTCTGCACAGGCGAAGTTCTTGCCGGTCCAGCCTGGCTCGATCGTCCGACACTGGACACGGGCGAGGCGCGGCTCCTGCCGGGAGTAGCGATCGATCACCCCCGCCGTTCCGTCACTCGAATGGTCGTCATAGATCAGGATCTGTCCGACAACCTCCCCCTGTGCCCTCACTGCATCGAGACAGGCTGGAAGGTTCAACTCTTCATTACGCGCCGGAATGAGAACCGAGACGTCGCCGGCATCCATCGTTCCCGCCCGGCGCACCCGTGGCCACAAAAAGACATTGGCCAGGGTGATCGCCAGCAACAGCAGCGATGAGTAGAGGAAAAAGGTTATCATTTCGCACTCAGTAATTGATCGATCCGGGCGTAAAGCTGCTGCAGTCCGTCATTGCCAGCCGGTCCCATGAGCCTTAGAACGATTTTGCCCTGCTGGTCGATCAGGATCAGGTTGGCGCGACCAGACTGGTAAGCGTAGGCGGTGGCGACATCCCCCGTCCAATCGAGCAGGACCGAATACTTCACCTTGCTTCGAAACATGGTTCGGATTATCGGACGCATAAAAGATGGTACTGCCGAGAGTACGGCGACCCCCTTCTGATCGATCCGATCCTGATAGCGGTCCCAGAGCGGGCGAACCCACCCCTCGATCTGCTCCGATCCTTTTCGATCCCCAAAGATCAGAATTGTCAGCTTCGCCTTTGGAAAACGGTAACTGCTGACCTGATTGTACTGATCCTTAAGCTCAAAAGCGGTCGCTTTCGCAGCATCCTCGAATGGCGCCGACAATTCCGGCCGCGCCGCGCGATCTGTATCGGCCAGATCAGACAGGGCTAAATATTGCGATGCGCCTGGGGGAACCCTCGCAGAAAATACCGGCAAAGGGTGGGCCAGCAAGTGATCAGCGGTGCAGAGCACTGTCAGCAGAACCAGAATCCAGGCACGACAGAGTTTCCGTGACGGCATAACAGCGGACGTTTTCATGATTATAGACACGATTTCAGGCACGTGCGGTGGCAAGCTTACCCATTCCACTCAGGATGAGCATCGAGGCGTCGTCGATCAGGTCGATCGCCGAATGATTGTCGAAAAATTGGCGCAGGTCACTAAGCCCGCTCCTGACGATCCCGGCGGCAAGCGCGTGTGCGCCATCGACTCCGAGTTCCGCGACATAGTTCGAACGACAATGGCGCGAGTCCTGCCTGGCGGGCTTTCCGAGTTCGTCACTGGCGACGAGTTCGTCGAGCAGATCGTCACATATCTGATAGGCCATGCCGAGCGCATCCCCAAACTGCGCCAGTCGCGACGACTGCTCCTCCGTTGCCCCGCAGGCGATTGCGCCGGAGATGAGCGTTAGTCGCAGCAGCGCCGTCGTCTTGAGATTTCGGCTCGCGAGCGAGTCTGGCTGCTGCCCCGTTCCCTGCAGCACAAGATCGACCACCTGCCCGCCAATCATGCCGTCGGAACCAATGCAGCGAACAGCTTCAGTCACCAGCCTGACACCGGCCACCGGTTCCCCCTTTTCCGAGACTGTTCTGACCAGCAGTTCGTATGACTGATTGAAGAGGGCGAGTGCGGTAAGAAGCGCCATACTCTCACCATAAACAAGGTGAAGCGCTTCACGACCGCGGCGCAGATTGGCATCGTCCATGGCCGGCAGATCGTCAAAGATAATCGAGCTCGTGTGAAGATACTCCATTGCACAGGCTGCCGGCAGCGCCAGGGATGGATCGGCACCGATCAGCTCAGCTCCAAGCAGCGAAAACATCGGTCGCCAACGCTTCCCCCCTGGAAAGATCGCGTAGCGAATCGCCTCATTCAACCTCGAAGCATGCGGCTGGCTGCTGATTGGCAGATTCGATTCGAGCGCAACTTCGATCGTATCGCGATGGCGATCAATATATTTATGGAGCCTGTCACTCATAATCAATTACCCAACAGGTAGAAACCGTCACGGCGACGCGCGCTGCGGCTGGAGACCGTTGCTCAGCCAAAGAGTATCCGGCGAAGATCGTCAGTCGCCTCGAGGATCGGCAGATGCCCCGCTGCCTTCAATTCGTGAACTCTGGCGTGTGGCCAGATGGCCTGCCACATCCCGACCGATCTTCTGATTGCCCCAAAGGTGCGCGCACCATAGACCAGATCGGTCTCGATCCCGATCCCCTTCCAGCGATCGATACTGCTGATTCCGGTCAGGATCTCAAGATACCGATACGACACCGCATGGTCGAGATGGCGGAACGAATGTGTCAGATCAGTATCATCCTGGCGATGGCCGCGGAGGGACTGATTGGCCAGCCATCGCCCGAGCGGATTGGCAAAGGTCGAATAGTAGGCATATCTGCCGATCGCCGGAGCGACGAAGATCCGGAAATACCACGGCGCATATGCAAATGGATCGATCAGCACCATCCGCTCGACACGGCTGATCAGCGCCGGCTCCGCTTCAAGCGCGGCAAGTCCCAGCAGCGCCCCGCTGCAATTGCCGACCAGGGTGAAGCGTGGCGCCTCGATTCTGCTCATCTCGGCGCTGAGCAGGCCGGCCAGCAGATCGAGATCGAGCTCTCCTGACCACCCACTCCGGCCATGCCCCGGCAGATCAACGCTCACAAAGCTTACATCCGGCGGAAGCGCGCCGACAAGCGGGGCAAAGGTCTCGTGAGTTCCACTCCAGCCGTGAATCCCAAAGAATACTCTTGGCCCATTGCCGTATATCTTACTGTACACGAGTGAGGATTCTCTCCGCCGTAAGTTTCCCGCTCAGAACAACCATCGGCATACCTG
>JBEIMN010000511.1:0-2934 GCA_040378705.1 Acidobacteriota bacterium | reverse complement strand
GTTACCTCCTTGCCTCCCGCCAAAGCCGGACCCACAAAAACAAAATGTTAACCCGTCAAGAGTGCCACCACCCCTTGCGGCCCGGCAATCGCCAGGGCCCAAGCGGCCAGCCAACCCAGCTGCAGTACCCGCGCTTTTGTAAGATTCGCCGCCTCAGCTGCCACATCAGCATCGCGGATGCCCGCCTGGGCCGCAGCGTAGTTGGTGATTTGGGACTGTGCCAGGTTCACGGCGTAATGTAGTTTGTTTTGCCCGGCACCGATCTTACCCTGGACCAGGCCCAGATTCGTGACGGCTGCCTGAAGGGCAACCAACGCCGCAATCGCGTTGCCGGAATTTGAAGCGGAACTCTGTGCTGCGGTTACAGTCTGCGCGCCGACCGTGCCGAAGGCACTGCCGCTACCGCCGCCCGCTCCCGCCGTAAATGCCGTCTCGTTCACACTGAAAGAAGCGGTACTCTGGATGGAAAAATCAGTACCATTCGCGGCCGTGACCGCATAGATTCCGGATCCAGCCAAAGCGGTATTGATTGTCGTGAGCGCGGCCGTCAAAGTGCCTGCATTCGCGGCCGTCAGGTTGATTGTGTAAGCGCCAGAAGCGTTCTGGACGACAAACGTTTCGTCTGCAGCCGTGCCGCCGCCTGCTGCGAAAGCAGCGAAAGTGCCACTCCCGATGCTATAGTTTGCCTCGTTGACTGCCGTTCCCGTACCCGCAATCGGCCCGGTTCCGGCCGCTGTCGTGGTCACCGTGAAGGCACTTGACCCGCCGAACTCCAGCGTTCCATCGCTCCCGATCGCCGCAGTCAGGCCATAGGCCTGGAGTGACGTATTCAGGTTCGAAATAACCTGCGTACCCGAAAGTCCTCCACTGCCGCCGGTCACCGAAACGGTAACATCCTGGCTTCCCGTACCGGTATTCAGATGGAATGTGAAGCTCTGACTCGTTGCAGTCAGAAAAGTAACGGCCGAATTGTCGAGGCGGACCGTGTTCCCGGCCAGTTGTGTACCGCCTCCGGCGACACTCGTCGTCGAAATTCCGAGTGCCGTTCCGTCCACCGCGTTGTTGGTACCACTAAGATCGACCGAAATCTGGGCATTCGCCGATGTCGTACCGCCGCCAACGTAGGTTACGAGGTTGGTATTGTAAACGCCGCCGGTATTCAATTTGACGTTCGACGCCTGACGATCAATTTCCAACAGGAGTCCCTGATACTCCGTGTTCACTGTAGCTCGATCACCGGTAAAGGTCGCGGAAGCAGATTGAGTCGCCAACGTCCGCAGGCGGTCCAGAATATTGGAAATATTGTTCAGCCCTCCGTCAATTATCTGTAGGGAACTGATGCCGTTCTGAGCATTCAGCACGCCCTGGGTCAGTTCGGCAGTGTCACCCCGGTACTTGTTCGCGACAGCCAGGCCCGCCGCATCATCCGCTGACGAATTGATGCGAAACCCCGAGGAGAGCTGATTGATGGTATCGCTTTGGAAAATAGTGTTCACGCGGATGTTGTTCTGCGCTGTCAAAGATGCAACGTTGGTCTGAATGGAGAGTGGCATTTACTGGCGTCCTTTTGCCGCATACATACCCGGCATCATGCCGGGCGCAGGTTCTCGCGGATCAACGCGATGCCCGCTGTATCGCTTCGTAGTTATTGATCGGTCAAACGGCACCTGGACTTTATAGCAAGGAGGGAGTATTCCTGAGGAGCCGAACAATATTCTCCAATCCACTTCCCGCAACCGCCAACGCAGGTGCCTGTTTATTCTCCGCAGCAATGGCGGACGTCTCCCGACGTGTCACAGAAATAGTTCGGGGTGCCCGAACTCCCAGCTTGACTCTGCTCTTTGAGATTTCCACTACTTCGATCTCGATGTCCGGCCCCAGCAGAATTGCTTCACCAGCCCGCCGACGAAGGACTAGCATACCGGCTCCCAGGTTCCATCGACCGTCAGTCGGCGTGATCCGTGACGAGGTTCGAGCAGAATCTGAGCACACCGATAGTTGCGCAAATTGATTACAATCGGCGCGTCCAGATTCGTCCTGACGGTGTCACCGCAGGGCAGCAACAGCGCCAGACAAAGGTGGTCTTCCCCCATCACCAGATTCCTCCCTGGATCAAGATCCAGACCAGCCCGATCATCCTCAGAGATATCGGCCAACGGGGCGTCGACGATACAGGAGACGGGCAGGCATACAAAGCAAACGTCCGGGGATCGGACGCTTTGAAGGAAAACGAGTGGCCGCCGGGCCGGGATCTCGACCGGAAGCAGAACATGCTCCGTTTCAAACCCAGGCAAACCCGCCGGGAGGAACAGTTCGCTGCCCTTGTCCTGCGATATGTCACCGAGGCAAGAAGACAGGATCACCCTGCCAGGTACCGGCTCCCGGACGGTAAGTGGGGTCGTCATTCCGGCACCCTCAGAGCCCGCCCTGCAGCTGTTGGCCGACGCGGAATGCGGCACGTCGACCGGAAGCCACCATCTCACCATTGAACTTCTCCTTGCCGTTGAGCGTCATTGTCAGGGCGCGGTTCGCTGGATATTCAAAGCTCACGACATCTCCGCATTCCAGATTGACAAGGTCCCGAAGGAGGAGTTGAGGCCCCGTGAGGAGAACTTCGGAGTTCAGCAGTGAGGGACGGATCAGGTCAAGCACCCGCGCCTGTTCACCCTCCGTCGAGACGCTCTTTCGAAGAGACCATTGCTGGTCGAACTTCTGGCGCATCATCTTGATGATGATGGAGGGCATTGCGATGTTCATCATCCCAATGGAATCGCCGATGCGGATTTCAATCGCCACGGCCACAACGGCCTCCGTGGGGGCAAGAATCTGCAGGAATTGCGGCTCCGTCTCGATCGTATCAATGGCGAAGTCTATTAGAGTCACGAAGCGCCAGGCCTCTCCCAAATCGCGCAGGATGATCCGGAACAGGCCGTC
>JBEIMN010000510.1:0-2953 GCA_040378705.1 Acidobacteriota bacterium | reverse complement strand
TGACGCGGCCGCGGGCGAGGCCATTGTCGGGGACGACGCCGTGTTCGGGCAATCGCGGCCAGCCGATCTCGAACAGCAGTGTGCGGGCGTCGTAACGCAGCCCGAGTCTTTCACCGACCATGGTCGATTGTTCGACCTGGAACTGCCACTCCTGCCGTCCAATCCGGAGGGGCTGAACAAGTGCGGGCTCACCGCCCGTGACCCCGCCCGTAACCTGATTTACAGCGTCCGCAAAGCCGGTCAGAGTCGTCCAGAGCCACTCGCGACCGGCGATGCGTAATTGTTCATTGGCCTCGCGCAGTGCAAGGTAGTCGGCGATATAATCATCGGCCATGATCAGACCTCGTGTCGATTGTAGAGTGCCTTGTACATCGTCACTTCATCCGCATATTCGAGGTCGCTACCGACCGGCAGTCCCATCGCGATTCTGGTGACGCGAACGCCAAGCGGTTTGAGGAGCCGTGCGAGGTAGTTGGCCGTCGCCTCGCCCTCCGTGTTGGGGTTGGTGGCCAGGATTATCTCCTGGACGACACTCTCACCACTCTCGCTATTCTCGTCTGGCCGGAGGCGTTCGATCAGGTTTCGGATTCGAAGCTCATCGGGGCCAAGTCCGCGGATTGGTGAGAGTGCGCCGTGCAGGACGTGATAGAGACCATGGTACTCACGCGTCTTCTCGATCGCGACAAGGTTGAATGGTTCCTCGACGACGCAGATGATCGAGCGGTCGCGCGTCGTTGCCGTACAGTAGCGACAGGGATCAGCGTCGGTCAGATTGTTGCAGATCGAACAGAAGATGATCCGTTCCTTGACCTCGCGGATCGCCTCGACCAGCCGCTCGGCCTCGGCCGTCGTCGCCTTGAGGAGGTGGAATGCCACCCGTTGCGCCGATTTATGGCCGATTCCGGGCAGCCGTTTCAGTTCATCGATCAGTCGGGTGACCGGTTCAGCGTAATCAAGCATCAGTTTTACCCTGGTCTCTTCTCATCTACCTTGATCCAAGTCCGGGCAGGTTGAGACCGCCAAGAGCGTTGCCAAGTCTGTTCTGCATCGTCTCATCAACCTTACGCCCGCATTCATTGACTGCGGCGACGATCAGATCCTGCAGCATCTCGATATCGCCGGCGGCTTCCGGATCGATGGTGATCGAGAGAACCTCTTTGTTGCCGGTCATCTCGACTTTGATCATTCCGCCGCCCGCGGCGGAGCTGACGCGCAGCGCTTCCATGTCGCGCGCCATCTGTTCCTGCATCTTCTGTGCCTGCTGCATCATCTGCTGCATGTTCATTCCACCCGGAAATTTCATCGTTCAAACTCTCCTTTGAAGTTTATTGGCAACCATTGGTGTACCAGTATCCTGATCAGTCTATTGGTCGTTTGGTCAAAGTGTCAACAAGCGTCAATTTTAGCTGCCGAGTTCGCGGACGTAGACAATTTCACCGCGTGTCATTTCGATAAACTGCCTGACGACTGGGATCTGCATGGCACGTTCGTGGAGATGATCCCGTTCGTTCGTCTTTTCATTGGCGGCAGTCACTAACTCACCGTTGATGTGGATCTCGATCCGGAGCGGGCGGCTAAAGAGAGTCTCACCAATCGAACGGAAGAGGACTGTGCTCTCGCGGAGCCGTTTGGCGAAGGCATCGTCGCTGCTGAAGGTGGCAATCAGTGTCCAGTCACGATACGCAAGGCTTGCGCCTTCGAGCGCAGTCAGAATGAGGCCGCGGTTGATGCGTTTCAGCTCGCGAAGAATCGATTCGATCTCGTTGCCATTAGTGCCATTAGGGGGGGGCGCGGCTCCGATGCGGGCCACCGGCGGGGCGGATGGCGCCTCACGTGATGGTCGCGACGACTGGCCTGACCGTGATGTCCGGCCATGTGGCTCTGTTTCGTCGGAGAAGGTCAGGTCATAAAACTCCGGAGTATCGACCGGCTCGGAATCGAAGGCTGGTATCTCGGGCATCTCGGGCATCACGTGTGAATAGGAGAGAGCTTCATCGGCGGATCTGACCGCTGCCTGGGTTTCCGGGGGGGCCGGTGGCGCAATCCGCGAGCCTTTGGGCGCGGATGGCACTGTTGGTAATGACGGGAGCGCCGGCGGAGGCGGAGATGCCGGGCTACCGGACAGAGTCGAGCCACTGTTCAATCTGGAAGGTGAAGCGCCAGCGTGTGGCGTGGGAACCACCGTTTTGCCCGATGATCGGCCGGGGTTATTGGGGGGGGCTGAGTTGCCGGGGTTATTGGGGCGCGGGTCGCTGCCACCGGTGCCATCCAGCCTTTTCTCGAGTGCCTCGAGTCGGCCGAGCAACTCCTCGATCGGCTTCAACCGCCGCAACTGCGCCAGTCTGACAAGTCCAAGTTCAAGCTGGAACCTTGGTTGCGGTGAATCCTTGATCTCCTTCTCCGTTGCGGCAAGGAACTGGAATCCGCGCACCAGATCAGCCTCTGAGAAGAGTGGGGCGAGCTCCTTCAGCCTGACGATCTCGACCTCGGTTACTCCAAGTATCCCGCTCTCCTCGACGCCGGATTTGATGAAGAGGAGGTGGCGGAAATAGGCCATGAGCTCGCGAGTGAAGTTGCGTGCATCGTAACCACGCGAGTATATCTCCTCGACGAGGTCGAAGAGTTCACGCGTCTGTTGCTGTGCAATAGCCTCCGTAAACCGGGCGAGGGTCGCCACGCTGACCAGTCCGAGCGAGCTTGTAACATCCTCTTCGCTGATTGAGTTTCCGCTGAAGGCAATCACCTGATCAAAGGCCGATTGAGCGTCGCGAAGGCTTCCGGCGCCGGCGCGCGCAATCTCCCGCAGCGCGCTTTCGGCGATGGTCACCCCCTCGGAGTTCGCGATTTCGCGCAGACGGAGATAGATCTTCTCCGTCGGTATCTGGCGAAACTCGAACTGCTGACAGCGTGAAAGTATCGTGTCCGGAACCTTGTGCAGCTCGGTCGTCGCCAT
>JBEIMN010000509.1:0-2960 GCA_040378705.1 Acidobacteriota bacterium | reverse complement strand
GGTGCTGGAGAGCGCAGAGTAGTGACGAAAGTTCAGGCCGCTTTGAAGTAATGACAGATAATATTACGGTTCCCAACTGAAATTTGATGAAAGAGAGAGCAATGCAACGACTGCTGATCGCCATTCTCTTAGCCATAGTCCTCCCGGTTTCTGCGGTGACGGTCGAGTTCAGGGCCGGGGCGCATGCGGAGCCGATCACCCCGGATAAGTTGCCCTCGCCGATCAACGGTGGAATGCGCGGAGCCTTTGCCAGGTCGGTTCACGATCCGATGTTAGCCCGCAGTCTTGCCCTTCACGATGGGCGTCGTGAACTGATCATTACCGTTGTCGATTCCTGTATGGTTCCACGGGAGATCAGTGAGAAGGCAAAAGAGCTTGCCGCACGAGAGATTGGCGTGCCGACCTCGAGCATTCTCATCTCAGCGACCCATACACATTACGCCGCGACGATGACGTCAGTCTTCCAGAGCGATCCTGATCCCGAATATCTGGCAACACTCCCGGCGCGGATTGCGAGAAGTATCGTCCAGGCTCATCGGAATCTCGAGCCGGCAGAGATCGCCTGGGGTAAGGATTCCGACCCGTCCCAGCTCTTCAATCGGCGGTGGCTGATGAAGCCGGGACAGGGCTACACCAACCCGTTCGGTCAGACAACCGATCGGGTAAAGATGAACCCGGGATTCCAGAATCCTGAGGTGAGCCATCCCGTCGGGCCAACTGACCCGGAGATCACGATCATTGCCGCCCGGGCACTCAGTGATCGGCGACCATTGGCGCTGCTCGCCAACTACAGTCTTCACTATGTTGGAGGCTATCCGGCAATCTCTGCCGACTACTTTGGCGCCTACGCGGACCGGATCAGCAGAATGCTCGGGGCGAGTGGTGAGCGGTATGCTGGCCGACCGCCATTCGTCGGCATTATGTCGAATGGAACGAGCGGCGATGTCAACAATGTCAACTTCGCGGGACCTGCCAGGAAGGACCGCTACCCGGGCGAGCAGTTGGAGCCGGTCGCAGAGAGTGTCGCGGCGGTAACGCGGCAGGTCTATGAGCGACTGACATTTCACCGCCATCTGACGCTCGCCAGCGCCGAGTCGGAGATCCTCCTCCGGGTTCGCAAGGCGAGCCGCGATGAACTGGCGAGGGCACGGGAGCTGCTCGCGAAAGCTACACCTGGCAGCGATAACCAGTTTGCTGATATGCCGGCAATCTATGCGCGGGAGGCGCTGCTTCTTGACAGATATCCGGCGCGGGTTCCTGTCCGACTGCAGGTCCATCGTCTTGGAGAGTTGAGCCTCGCGGCAATACCCTGTGAAGTCTTCACCGCGATTGGTCTTGAATTGAAGAGCCGGTCACCATTCGAAGGGCACTTCACGATCTCGCTTGCCAATGGATACAATGGATACCTTCCGACACCGGAGCAGCACCGTCTCGGAGGGTATGAAACCTGGCGAGCGCGCAGCAGCTACCTTGAGGTCGAAGCGTCGGAGAAGATCGTCGGTGAGCTGGTACGGCTTATGCGATCACTTCGATGAAGAGGTTTCTGTGCGATAACGTGAGATGGCCCTATGTGGAACGAAAAATTGACGTTATTCTCAAGTGCTGTTCATGCAGAATGGCCTAACTCAAATTGGTCAGTAAGTTTACCAATTCAAATATTGTGGTGTACGGCCCTTTATAATCTTCCTGCGATCTGAGACGAGGCTGATTTACCTTTCGCTCAAGCTGCCGGCGTTGTCGCGTCCCATCAGTGAAACTCCTGAAGATCCTGTTCAAAGAATGGAATCCCCCCGTAGCGTCCCATCAGATAGCCCCGCCCGAGTGCTTCATTCTTTCGTGGGCTGAATTCGACCAGCGCGAACAGTTTGGATTCCTGATCACGATTCTTCTCCACGAACCAGATCTGATCGCGCCGCAGCAGATTGTCGGCATCGAGCAGTGAGGCATCGTGCGTGGTGAAGATCAACTGGCCAGCGCCGGTATTGACCTCCGGTTGATGGAAACGCCGGATCAGTTCACGCACCAGCAGAGGATGAAGGCTTGTGTCGAACTCGTCGACAACCAGGGTCAGACCCTTGCGAAGAATATCGAGAATTGGTGCAGCGAGGAAGAGCAGAATCCGTGTTCCGCCTGATTCATCCATCAGATCGAAGACCGCTTTTCCCTTGTCGGTGGTGTGCGTAACCCTGATGACGCGCTCCTCCATCTCTTCACGCCGAACCATCGTCTTACCGGCCAGCAGGTCCACGTGGACTGTCTCATTCGGAATCTGTCGAGTTTCCACCGCAATATCGGCGATACTAATATCGGCGGACTCCAGAAATCTAAGGATCTCTTCCCGGCCTCCGGGCCTGTTCAGCCACTGGATCGAGATCTCCGGGTTGAGCCGCGACTGCTCGTTGTAGACTATCAATCGATTGGCGAACCAGTCATAGACGGGACGCAGCATCTCACTGTTCAGTTGGACAGCCGTCGAGAGGAAGAGCGAGTTCGGCCTGGTCGCGCCTTCCCAGAGACTTCGTGGCCCTTTCAGACCTGGGCCGAATTCGTAGTGTTCGCTGCTGGTTGCTTCATCAAACCAGCGCTCAAACCATTTCTGTGGTTTGAAAGCCTTGTAGACGAGAAGGTATTCGCTGACGATCCTTTTCGGGGTCAGGGTAAATCCGTACTGGTAACGTACCCTGTCAACGATGAATGTAACCTCGAACTCGGTCGGTTGCGCCATTGACTCCGGATCAAGCCGGAAGTTCTGGACGGCCAACTGCTGCCCCGGATGGATGCGGGCAGCAGATTCCACCACGGCTGCCTGCATGAACTGCAAGGCTCGAACCAGATTCGATTTTCCGCTGGCGTTTGGGCCATAGATCACCGCGCTCTTCAAAAGCCATGGGGCGGCCTTCATTTGTGTCGAAACCGCATTTGTCTCGCGGAGGGTTATATCCTTTGACGCGACCAGACTC
>JBEIMN010000508.1:0-2965 GCA_040378705.1 Acidobacteriota bacterium | reverse complement strand
CCCACATTTTGCTCCGAAGGTCAGCGCCTCGCAGACGGCGAGGAGATTTCCAACGACGAGGATCTGGTTGCAGAGCTTGGCCGCCTGTCCATTGCCGGCGAGGCCAAAATGGGTAATTCTCCGGCCCATCGCTTCGAATATCGGGCGGACGTGCTCCAGTCTCTCCGTGTCACCACCGACCATGATCGTCAGTGTTCCCTCGATTGCCCCCTTCTCGCCACCAGAGACCGGTGCGTCGAGCCAGGCGATGCCATGGCTGGCCGCCTCTTCCGCCAGTTCCCGCGTCACGCTCGGCGAGATGGTGCTCATGTCGATGATGATGCTTCCAGGCTTTGCAGTGGCCAATATTCCACCCTCACCAAGGGCGACGGCGACGACATCTGGTGAGTCCGTGACCATTGTGATGATGACATCGCTTGCCGCGGCAACCTGCGCCGGTGTCTCGACCGCGTTGATCTGGCCGAGTGAACTGTTTCCGGCGGCGAACCCTGCCGCCTTGCCGGGCGTTCGGGTCGCAACGGTCAGCGAATAACCCGCCCGGAGCAGGTTCCGGACCATCGGCTGCCCCATGATCCCGAGTCCGATGAATCCAAGACGCGGCAATGGCCTTGCTTCTGACATGAAAATATCCTCCGGCAGATCGCGTCTCAAGCGCGATCCGCGTTGTTTACAGACCCGGATCGGGTTAACACGGGCTAATAAGCCCACGCGGGTCAACTTTTGGTCAATTTATCCGATTCTGCGCGGCGAGATGCTGCCGATGCCGCATAAATACCGCTCCAGCAAAGATGACCAGCAGGCTCAGGAGCCAGATGTAGACTCCGATCTTCGGCTGCTGAAGCGGGATTATCTCTCCGTCAAGATCGGTTGCCACCTTTTGACGAAAGAGCAGGAAGGTGATTCCGGCCAGAAATATTCCGGCCAGTGAGCAGGTGATCGATATCGTCCAGCGGCGAAGGACAAAGAAGATCATGGCCAGCAGCCAGAGCGGGTTGGCAATCCAGGCGGTCTGGCCAACCAGCACCGCCATCCATCCCTGGAGGAGGATCGAGAAGCCGTACCAGATCTCGTGATCTCCGTTGGCCGTATCGAACTCAAGGCACGGCAGCACGCAGGCGGCGAGGTAAAGGAAGAGGCTTGCCGCGGGAATGAACCACGGCGATTGATCGAGCTCACGAAGGTATTTCATATGAATCCTTGCCGGATCTCCGACTATACCTGTGATGTGGAGATCATTTGTCGATGTTCACCGAACGAGGGGCCGAGATCGCTGACGATCCGGTCGTGAAGGTGCTGCATTTTTCGGTAGAGTTCGACACGCTCCGGAGAGGGCCTCGTGCGCGTCGTCTCGTCGAGCAGCACATATTGCGCACAGAGAGACTCGATCGCGGCCGCGCTGCCCGTTGACCGACGGTATGCCCAGAGTGCCTGGAGCGCCGCCCCGAAGGCTGCTCCCTCGTCACTCGCGACGCAGACCACCTCGGCATTGAAGATATCGGCCATGATCTGCCGCCAGACAGGGTTGCGTGAACCTCCGCCTGTCGCCCGAATCTCAGTTGGCGCGAGCCCCAGCTCGCGAAGCCTGTTCAAGCCGTAATTGAGCCCGAGGGTCGTCCCCTCCATCGCCGCACGCGCGAAGTGGCCGATCGTGAAGGTCTGGTCGCGAAGGCCGAAATAGATCCCGGTTCCGGCAGGGACATTTGGCGTTCGCTCACCCTCGAAGAAGGGAATCAGCAGCAATCCGTCGTTGCCAGCCGGCGTCTGCGCGGCGGCCGCGGTCAGTTCATCGTGCGAGAGCGAGAAGCGCTCGCGCACCATCTCCGTCGCCACCGTCACGTTCATCGTGCAGATCAGCGGCAGCCAGCGCCCGGTCGAGTCACAGAACGCCGCCGCCTCTCCGCGCGGGTCGATGACCGGTTTTTCGCTGCACGCATAGATTGTGCCGGATGTCCCAAGGCTGACCGTTACGACACCCTCCCGGACATTGCCCGTCCCAATCGCGCCCATCATATTGTCACCACCACCGCTGCTGACCAGCAGGTCGAGCGGCAGTCCGAATTCGGCTGCCAGCTCCGGTCGCAACCGGCCGGCCGGTTCACCCGAGCCGATCAGCTCCGGCAGCTTGCCGCGCAGCTCCGGATCTATGGCCGCGATCGCCTGTTCCGACCAGGCACGCGATCTTACGTCGAGCAGTGCGGTGCCCGAGGCGTCGCCGCATTCCATGCACTTTCTGCCGGTCAGATAGAAATTGAGATAATCGTGCGGCAGCAAGACTGTCGCGAGTCTCGCGTACATCTCCGGTTCCTGCCGCTTCATCCAGAGTATCTTCGAAGCGGTGAAACCCGCCGGAATGGCGTTTCCGACCAGTTCGATCGTCTTTTCCAGCCCACCGAGCGCCGCCATCAGCTCGTCACACTCGGCCGAGGTCGAGGTATCACACCAGAGCTTCGCCGGGCGTATGACACGATCCTCTGCATCGAGCGCGACGAAGCCGTGCTGCTGACCCGAAACACCGATTCCGCGAACCTGCGTCCGATCGATCCCGGCGACTTCGAGCGCTTCGCGGATCGTCTCGCGCGTCGCGGCAATCCAGTCGGCCGGGTTCTGCTCCTTGTGGCCGGCCGGCAGGCCATCGATCAGCTCGTATGGCCTTGCCGCCCCACCGACCACTCTCCCGGAATCGGCATCGAAGACGATGCTCTTTGTGCTCTGCGTTCCACTGTCGATTCCGATAAAGTATTGACTCATGACTGGCTCACGAAATGGTTCCGCAGCGTCCCGATCTGATCGACGATCACTTCGAAGACGTCGCCGTCCTTCATCAGTACCGGTGGTTTACGGAAAACTCCCACGCCTTCAGGGGTCCCGGTCGCGATCACATCTCCCGGTTCGAGCGTGATCCCCTGCGAAATATAGTGGATCAGGTAGTCGATCTTGAAGATCATGTTGCTCGTATTCGATTTCT
>JBEIMN010000507.1:0-2970 GCA_040378705.1 Acidobacteriota bacterium | reverse complement strand
GGGGGTGCCGGGGGTGCCGGGGGTGCCGGGGGTGTAGGATTGAGCCTGTTAATCACAAACTGCTGCGCCACCCCAACCAGATTGCTCACCATCCAGTAGAGCACAAGTCCCGCCGGTGCCCCCTTCAGAAACCAGGTAAAGATCAGCGGCATCACATAACCGACACGCTTCTGAACAGGGTCAACTGTACTAGGTGTCAGCGCCTGTTGTCCAATCATGGTAACGCACATCATAATTGGAAGCACCCAATAGGGGTCGGGAGCGGAAAGATCGTTCAGCCATCCGAAAAACGGAGCATTCCGCACCTCGATCGAGACAGTCAGAATGGCAAAGACGGCCATAAAGAAGGGCATCTGCAGAAGCATCGGGAGACACCCCATCAGAGGATTCCCCTCTTTCATCAGAGCGATCTGCTCTTTCTGAAGATCAAGCATGCGCGGATCATTCTTTTCATACTTCTTCATCCGTTCCTGAAGATCCTTCATCCGTGGTTGCATCGCCGCGGCGCGCTTCATAGTCACGGAGCTCTTCCAGCGAAGCGGGAAGAAGAACATATTGAGTACAATCGTCAGCACGACGATCGACCAGCCAAAATTCTGAGTCACCTTATTGATCTGGCGCATCGACATCAGCATGAACTGTGCAATCGGCTTGATCAGGAAAGAGACGAAATTGAGCCATCCGTAACTAACTATATCTTCAAGCCCTTTGCCACGAGCCTTCAGGCCGAGGTGATCACTGACTGCACTGAGAGTCTCCAGATCCTTTGGACCTGCATAAATATGGTAATTCTCACCCTGGATCAACCCGACAGCAATGGAGACATAGCTGCCATTATTGACAATTCGAACAGCAGGAACAGCCCGAGGCGGAACTGCCGCCATTGCAAAATAGTTGTCATCGACCGCCGCCCAATTTACCGGAGATTCAGAGGGAGCAATGGGCGTTTTTTTCAATTTTTCGGCATTCTCACGCTCGACGCTCGACCCCATCGCATACGTAAGCTGCGGTGCATGCTTGTACGCGTTTATCTCACGGACTTGCTGGTCACCAAAATTTGGGCCGATAACGATAAAGGCCTCGACGGGAGATCCATTTTTGCTGACCGTCGCCTGAAAATCGAAATCGAACCCGGAGCTGTTATCAGTGCCAATCGCACGGAAAACAATAGTTTTAGTCGCGACGACCCCCGACGCTGAATACTGGAACTGGAGAGTACGCTTCACGCCCTGACCAAGCGTAATCTCGCTCTCCGGAACTTCGCGCACCTCATAGCGCGAAATGTTCAGCTCCTTTTCAAGCCCTGGATCAGAAGGAATATAGAATCTGAGCGGTGAGCCGACCTCGGCATTTAGTTGCGGTGAGACAAGAGCCACGCCGCCAGGAGGATCGATCGGCTTACCATCCGTGAATCCCGTCATTACCCACTCTGTGATCACAGCTCCCTGGTTGGAGACGGTCGCACGCCAGTGATCTGTCCTGACGACAATCTGGCGATATTCCGCTTGTGTTGTCGGAACAGGCTGCGACACCTGCTGATCAGCAGCGGGGCTGGGCGGCGACGAAGATGACTGACCCTGGAGGGTTGGGGATTCTGTCGCCGGAGCGGTAGCCATTGTTGCGACCGGGATCACTTTCGACTGCGGATATAGCTTTCCATAAAGATACGACCATCCAAGAAAGATGGCCGAAGAAAGCACCAGAAACAGAATCAATCTTTTTTCCATAGTCAAATTCACCCAGTCTGCGAACGGAACCAGTAACGCTTCTCGGATTGCGCGGGAAGGGGATCATAGCCCCCGGGAGTAAAAGGATGGCAGCGCGAGATCCGCTTCAATCCGAGAATAGACCCTTTCAATACCCCGAATTGCTGAATCGCTTCGATCGCATAGACGGAGCAGGTCGGAGTATAACGGCATCCCGGTGGAAGTAGTGGGGAGATCGCGTAGCGGTAAAACTTCAAAATCAGTATGACCAGCCGGCAAAAGACAGCAGAAAACCCTGAAGCGACACGTTGAAACCTCGAAGTTCTATTTTGAGGTAAAATCCACATATGCCCATCGGAATGGCCAAAACAAAAAAGGAGACCAAGCCCGGAACAGTCGACTATTTCGTATTGTTCCTGAGAAAGGTCTCGATCATCTTTTCAAATGAGGCCTCGATATCGCTGAACTCAGCTCCGGGCATTGCGGACCGTGCATTGAGAACAAGATCAAAGCCACCTGGCACCCGGCCATTTTCAAGTGCCCGGTTAAAATAGTGCCGGACAATCTCTCTGAATCGGCGCTTGCATCGATTTCGAATCACGGCGTTACCGATCTTTCTGGTAACGGTAATTCCAAATCTGGCCGGGTGCTTGAACTGGTCAGAATTGGTCGGCCACGGTTCGGTAATGAGCAGAAAGGCATTGAAGAAGGGCGTGGAATAACGCCGGCCCTGCTCATAGACGCGCCGGTATTCACGGCTGTTCTTGAGTCTGTCAGGCAGACCGGAGCTAATCATTCACAATCATGGCAGATGACACCGCCACCCCTTGAATCAATATATTTCCGAAAGCACAATACCTGTCAGCATTTTAACCATGCGCAGAGTCACTGTACCGAGCGATACCGTGCTGCGCATGGCCGAGCGAGGTAGTGCAAGCCGAGCCAAAGTGTGTCTGTACTATCGAGACCTGGTTAACCATGACTTACAGATCTATCGATCTGTCAGGATCCAATTAATCGAGATCCAAAGCCTCATTATTAGCCAGATTAGCCAGAGCTTAGTAATGGCTCGGAGTCAGTCGCTTGCGTCCCTTTGAACGACGCCGCTTGATGACGAGGCGACCGGCTTTTGTACTCATCCGTTCCCGGAAGCCATGCGTTTTAGCACGACGACGGTTGTTCGGTTGGAATGTTCTCTTCATAAACTTACTCTCCTCAAAGTCTTTGCTGAATAGAAAATTAAGAGACTAACAACCGTTTCCTG
>JBEIMN010000506.1:0-2973 GCA_040378705.1 Acidobacteriota bacterium | reverse complement strand
GCCGAGATCGGCGAACGATTCGAGCGCGGTCCGCAGAATGTCGGCCCCCTCACCAGGCCCGAAGACTCCCATTCCACGGGCGCGTCCGGTGCCGGAGTCGATGTTGAAGTAGCCGCCAAACTTCGCATAATCGGGTTTCGGATTCTCGAACGACCCAAAATGCTCGCTGACATAGGCCTGTGAGCCGAGCAATCCCTGCTCCTCACCGCTCCAGAGGGCGACCCGAATCGTGCGTCGCGGCTTCAAGCCGAGCGTCTTCAGGATGCGTGCCGCCTCCATCATCGTCGCGCAGCCGATGGCGTTGTCGGTCGCGCCGGTTGCCGCGTGCCACGAATCGAGATGGCCGCCAAGCATGATCACTTCATCCTTCCGGTCAGTGCCGGGGATCTCCGCGATTACGTTGTAGGCGGTCTTTCCATCCGGGAAGTTCTGGTTGACGATCTCGAACTCGAGCTCGACCGGGGTTCCATCGGCAAGAATCCGGCTGATTCGGCCATAGTCCTCGTTGCTGAGGATAACAGTCGGAACGGCCTTGGCCGGATCGAAGGTCCGGTTGTTGAAGGCGCGGATGCGCCGCTGCTCCATGGCCGCGTCATTGACACGGACGGCGGCGCGGTTGGCGACCAGAAACGCATCTACGCGCTCGTTGACTTCGCGCGGATTGAGCTTCTTCGGCTGCCCTGCGGCGGCTGCAGCCGGTTCCGGCTGGCGATTGGGGCCCTGCGGTGGGCCGGCCGGGCCAACGCCAGAGAAGCGCGCCTTCGCCTGCGCGTCGTCAAGCCGCTTCGCCGGCGGATTGAAGTTGACGGGAATGACGGTCGCCTTTCCAACCATGACGATCTTGCCGGCAACCTTCGATTTTTCGCCATCGAGGAAGCTGTTCAGCTCCGCCTCTGTCGGGTTGTTTGGCGTGAACATCTGATGAACCGTCGATTTGACAGCGCCATTCGTTCCCGGTGTCCAGGCGAGCACCTCGGCGACGAGCGCCTCCCTGATCGGCGAGGTGATGTGCGCCGTCAAACGCTCGTTGGCCCAGCCCGGATGGCCGAAATTCCACGGCTCGAGATGGCCATTCTCCAGCCCCCAGGTGGTCAATTGCCGCACAGACCACTCGCCGGCCGCCTTCAGCGACGGCGATCCAGTCAGTCGCGGCCCATAAATGTCGGCCAGGACGTGGAGCGTCTTCATGATCTGTGAATTCTCCATCGCTTCGCGGCGAATCCGGGCCAGCAACTCCGGGTCGAGTCCGGCAGTGCCGCTACTCCCGGCCGTCTGGCTCTGCGCCAGAAGCGACAACGGGTTGAGCAGCATCATCAGGCTCAGGAGCGTTATCATCAGTCTCTTCCGCATTGAAATCCTCCACAATGGTTATTGTTCCGATAAAATCCTAAATTAAGGTCGAATCAGGGCGTGATAAGTACGAATGCTATTCTCTCCATTTCACTCTTCTTGACAAGCTTTCCGCCGCGCGATTAGCATCGCAACTTAAAATTTGATACCTTCGCATGGTAGATTCAAACTTCCCGCACGGCCAATTTCCAGTAATAGCGCCCAACGGGTGACAGCATTGGAGACAGCATCGGCAGGGTGCCAACGGGTTCAGGGAGAGTAAAGGGCAAAAGATCATGCGTATACTGTTTGCATCGTCGGAAGTCGTGCCATACTCGAAGACCGGCGGGCTTGGTGATGTCGCCGGAGCCCTGCCCGGCGCGCTCGCACGCATTGGTTGCGATGTCAGCGTCGTCACGCCACGCTACACCGGCCTTGGCGGCCGCGCGGGTGACGTCGTCAGCCATTCGACCGGCGAATACCTGTTTGATGATCTGCACGTCCCCTTCGCCGGCGGAGTTCGATACGCCGCGGTCTGGCGTGATTACAGGGATGGCGTCCCGATCTACTTCATCGACAACGCGGAATATTTTGGTCGCGGCTACATGTACGGTTCGGGCGATGCCGATGTCGAGCGGTTCGCCTTCTTCAGCCGGGCAACACTTGAGCTGGCAAAGCGGATCGGCGGCCCACCCGACCTGATCCACTGCCACGACTGGCAGACAGGATTCATCCCGGCCTATCTGGCTTCGACCTATTCCCAGGACAGCTGGTTTTCGGGGACGGCGACGCTCTTCACCATCCATAATCTGGCCTATCAGGGAAACTTCACCCCGGGACTGCTCGATCGTTTCGGGCTTGGCTGGGACGTCTACCAGTATGGAATGGAGTTCTACAATTCGGCCAACGCGATGAAGGGCGGCCTCTATTTCAGCACTGCGCTCTCGACCGTCAGTCCGAAATACGCCCGCGAGATCCAGACGGCGGAATATGGCAATCGCCTTGACGGACTGCTCCGTTCCCGGAGCCAGGATCTGATCGGCATCCTCAACGGCGTCGACTATGGCGAGTGGAATCCGGCAACCGATCGCCACCTCACCGCCAACTATTCGATCGATTCACTCGCCGGAAAACTGGAGTGCAAGCGGGATCTGCTGGCCCGATATCAGCTTCCGACCGATACCGACCGGCCAGTCATTGCCGTCGTCAGCCGGTTGACCGTTCAGAAGGGGCTCGACCTCATCGCGCAGTCGATCTGGCGACTGCTCGATACCGGCGCACGCTTCATACTGCTCGGCTCCGGTGACCAGCGTGACCAGGACTTCTTTCAGCACGTACGTGATTCAAGACCCGACCAGGTCGGAGTCTATTTCGGCTTCAACACCTCCCTCTCACACCAGGTCGAGGCCGGCGCAGATATGTTCCTCATGCCCTCCGCCTATGAACCATGCGGCCTCAACCAGCTCTACAGCCTGAAATATGGGACCGTGCCGATCGTTCGCGGCGTTGGCGGTCTCGACGATTCGATCCGGAACTTCGAGACGGCGACCGGCGAGGGAAATGGCTTCAAGTTTTATGACTATTCGGCCGATCGTTTGATTGAAAAGATCTACGAGGCCATGATGGTCTATTATGATCAGGACG
>JBEIMN010000505.1:0-2980 GCA_040378705.1 Acidobacteriota bacterium | reverse complement strand
TGCAGGGGCGGTTCGCGAACCGCCCCTACTGGCGTGTATTCAGCTAGCGGGCATTATTTACCCTGATCATCGATAATGTCAGGTCTCGTCAGGCTTGTGATGATTCGGTTCGCGATCCTGACTGGGATGACTGGAATTATAGCGAACCGCCCCTGCTCGATTTGCGCCGAGACGATCCCCAAAAAAGATAAGGGCGAGTAACCGTGGAAGATTACTCGCCCTTATCTTTTTTGCCTGAACAGGCAGCCGATTAAGTTCCGGACTGCCAGCTATTCATGTACTCGAGCATCTCAGGAGTTTGCGAGTCGATCGAGACATTCATTGCCGCGAGCTTGATCCGGGCGATCTCATGATCTACCTCTTCCGGGAGGAGATGGATCTCATTGGTGAGTTTGCCCTTGTTCTTGACGAGGTACTCAGCGGAGAGCGCCTGGTTGGCGAAGCTCATGTCCATGACGCTGGCCGGGTGTCCCTCGGCAGCGGCGAGGTTGACGAGGCGTCCCTCACCAAGAACCATGATTCGACGACCATCGGGCAGTTTGTACTCCTCGACCCACTGACGAACGGTGCGAACGTCGGTCGAGAGTTCCTTGAGTGCCGTCAGGTTTAGTTCGAGGTCGAAGTGGCCCGAGTTGCAGACGATTGCGCCATCGCGCATCTTCGCGAAGTGTGAACCATCGATGACGTGGCGGCTGCCGGTAACGGTGATAAAGATATCGCCGAGCGGGGCCGCATCAGCGATCGGCATGACGCGGAAGCCATCCATGATTGCCTCGATCGCCTTGATCGGATTGATCTCGGCGACGATGACATTCGAGCCCATACCACGGGCGCGCATGGCGACTCCCTTGCCGCACCAGCCATAGCCGGAGACGACAATCGTCCGGCCGGCGAGCAGGACATTTGTCGCGCGGATGATGCCGTCGAGGGTGCTCTGCCCGGTGCCATAGCGATTGTCGAAGAAATGCTTGGTCTGGGCGTCATTGACGGCGATTGCCGGGAAGGTGAGCATTCCATCCTTGGCCATGGCGCGGAGGCGAGTGATGCCGGTTGTCGTCTCTTCGGTGGTTCCAATGATACCGGGGAGAAGATCCGGGCGATCCTTGAGCATGGTTGCGACGACGTCGGAACCATCGTCGATGATGAGCTGCGGGTTATGCTGGAGAGCGATCGAGACGTGTTTAACGTAGGTATCGATCGACTCGCCCTTGATGGCATAGACGGAGACGCCATAGTGTTTGACGAGAGCCGCGGCGACATCGTCCTGGGTGCTGAGCGGGTTGGAGGCGATCAGCACGGCGTCCGCACCGCCGGCGCTGAGGGCGCGGGCAAGATTGGCCGTCTCGGTTGTGACGTGAGCACAGGCGACAATGCGCAGTCCCTGGAGCGGCTTCTCTTCCTCGAAGCGCTGCCGGATCATGCGAAGCACGGGCATGTCGCGTTCTGCCCATTCGATCCGGCTTTTGCCTTCATCGGCAAGTCCAATATCTTTGATATCGTATTTGATGTTATCCAAGAAAACTCCTTCTGTTTACAGTCCGGCATCGGCGCGGAGCCGTTCGGCCTTATTGGTCTGCTCCCAGCTGAAGGAAGCTTCGTGACGTCCGAAGTGACCATAGGCGGCAGTCTGACGATAGATCGGCCGGCGCAGGTCGAGGGTATCGATGATTCCCTTTGGCGTCAGGTTGAAGTTGGCGCGGATGATCTGAGAGATTCTGTCCTCGTCGATTGCGGCGGTGCCGAAACAATCGACATAGACGGAGACGGGTTCGGCGACACCGATCGCATAGGCGAGCTGCACCTGGCACCGCTTGGCGAGGCCGGCGGCGACGACATTCTTGGCGATATAGCGTGCCATGTAGCAGGCTGAGCGATCGACCTTCGTCGGGTCTTTGCCGGAGAAGGCGCCGCCGCCGTGCGGAGCTGCTCCACCGTAGGTATCGACGATGATCTTGCGGCCGGTAAGACCTGTGTCACCCTGGGGGCCGCCGACAACGAATCGACCTGTCGGATTGACGTAGTATTTGGTGTTCTCATCGAGGAGTTCAGCAGGAACCGTCGGCTTGATGACGAGGTTGATGATGTCCTCACGGATCTGTTCGGTGGTCGCTTCCGGGCCGTGCTGGGTGGAGATGACTACGGCGTCGACGCGAACCGGTCGGGGTCCGTCATATTCGACGGTGACCTGCGATTTGCCATCCGGGCGAAGGTAGGTGAGCGTGCCATCGCGGCGAACATCGGTCAGGCGGCGAACCAGCTGGTGGGCGAGCTGGATGGGGAGCGGCATCAATTCCGGGGTCTCATCGCTGGCGTAGCCAAACATAAGGCCCTGGTCACCGGCTCCGCCGGTATCGACACCCATCGCGATGTCTGGGGACTGGGTGTTGACTGCCGAGATGACTCCACAGGTTTCGGCGTCAAAGCCATACTTGGCACGGGTATAGCCGATCTCCTTGACCGTGTCACGGGCCACCTTGGAGTAGTCGACCTGCGCGGTCGTCGTGATCTCGCCGCCAACGATGATAAGACCGGTCATGATCATCGTTTCGCAGGCGACGCGACCAGTTGGATCCTGTTGCAGTACCGCGTCCAAAATTGCATCGGAAATGTTGTCACAGATTTTATCGGGATGCCCTTCAGTGACTGATTCCGAGGTGAACAAAAATTTCCCCGTTTGTCTCACTTACGTCCTCCTGTAGTGCTTACTGTAATACTGACAATAGTATTGATCATTATCTTGATCATCAAATTGATCACCGTATTGACCTGGGCCCATGGCTTGAGTGCACGAGCATTGAATGCAAAACCTTCAGATCGGCCATTCAAAGTTCTAAAGAATCTCATTCTGACAAACTGATGTCAAGGAAGGGAGAAGGAGTAGTTTTAGTCCACGTCAGATATTCCAGGGCGATCGCATTTTAGGAGTCGGACTCCCTGGGTGCGCGGGCCTCCGGCCCGCATGTCTTCACCCTTCATCAAG
>JBEIMN010000504.1:0-2983 GCA_040378705.1 Acidobacteriota bacterium | reverse complement strand
GCCGGAGGCTGAAAGGTTATCTGGCGTTCGCGCCGTGAGCACATTACGAACCGGCAGGTTAAATTTTTTGATGACGAACGAAGAGGCGCGATTGAGTGTAACCAGCGTTCCGCCGGCAAGGCAGAAATCGCGCAGGGCCCCGACTTCTGGCTCGCCAAGCCCGGCCTCGCCAAGCCCGCCGGGCACCCCCACAGAATCGGGTCGACGCCCCAACTCTGCCACTGACTGATCGGGAATGATGATCGCGTCAAAGCGCGACTGCAGATTCCCCGCCCTCAGATCGCTCTCGTAAATTGACTGATAACCGAAACGATACTGATCGAAGATCCAGCGTGTCCAGCCCTCATCGACCGCCGGGAGATGGTTTCGATAGATGCCAACCCGAACGCCGCCATTTTCGCGCACGCGTCCCTGGAGGATGATCGACGGTGGTTCGGGGACGGCCTGGTAGCTGAATTCAGAATCGACGGGGACCGTACGGACATTGAGCAGCAGGGGCAGCGCCGCCTCGCGCGACGCGAGCAGCTGGCTCGCAAAGGTCACGCCAGGCTGGCGAAGCGGAACGATGTGCGTTCCGGCTGGATATGATTGCCCCACGGCATTGAAGGGCTCCGTCGCGCGCAGCACTTCGACCCCGCCGGTTTTCAGAATGCCAAGAAGCCGATCGACTCCTTCCGACTGATAGAAATATCTTACTTCCAAACTCGAGGATGGTTCGCCGGTTACTGAATCGTAGAGCGCCTCGGACTTCTGATGCATCTCTTCTTCGGATCCGGCAACATCACGAAGACCTGAGTTGAGTCGTTGATAAGCCTCACTGATCGATTTCGGGACCTCCGGTTCGAGCAGCAGAATGGCGAATGGATCGCGGCGGCTCCGGTGGTCTCGCGCAACAGACTGGGCGGCAATTGCCTGGAAATTTTTCAGCAACGACACGCGATCTAGTGCCGCCCGGCGCAGCAGCGCCATCACTCCATCACTCTGATAATCGACGATATCGCCAGGCGACCATTGCCGCGATTGAAAATTGACCGGCGTGGATAGCCGCGCACTGGCTGCTTCAGACCGGATGGCCAGTCCGGCATAGAGATTGGGCATCGGCAGCGACCGCGCGCCACTGACCGTCACGCCACCCCTGCCCCGTCGGGTCAGTTCAGCTGAAATAGCCGTGACGAGCGACCTCGCGACGGTCGAGGTTACGCGGTCTTTCTGATAGGTCAGGGCATATCGCGCTCCATTCAACCTGGCCAACTCATCCTGCTCGGCTGGCCCGGCCCATCCTGACTGTCGCAGATCGAGCCAGACCTGCGGCCGCCAGACATTGAAGACCTTCTCGACCATCAGCCGCGTCTCGACCTGTGTGAGCGCATTCCAGTCCTGACCGAGATCCTGACCGGCATAGGGATGGACGAGTTCAGGCGGTTCTGTTCCCTCCGCTGGTGTTCCAAGCGTCTTCCGGTACCAGTTGGTGACGATATCGAGTCCATCGGGGTTGAGCGATGGCGCGAATAGCACGACAACCTGATCAAGAATTCCGGCAACCTCCGGTGAACGATCGGTGATCAGTCGCCGGACCAGGGCCGTCACCGCCAGTGCGCCCCCAACCTCGACCGGATTGCCGCCCCCGGAAACAAGAATGAAGACTCGCCCACTGCTGACCAGCGATTCGACTGAACTTCGACCATCGGCCTTTATTTGGAGCGGACGGCGAGGATCACTCAACTGCTGCTGGATCTGCTTCAGGTCATCGAGATTGGCGAGGTTCGCGGGGGACGAGACCGCCAGCATGACCATCGGCCGCCCAAGCGTCGTCCGGCCAATCTCTTCCATCCGCAGCCGGTCACTCGATCGGTCGAGCTGGCGGTAATACGACAACAACTCCTGCCAGAGCGCGAGCCGGCGATCGGCCCCGGGCTTGAATCCCAGCGCATCCTCGGGAGTTGGCGGAGCCGGAATCGCCACCTGACTCGCCCCACCACGAACCGGTCCACGCTGCGCCGTGACCGCGACCGCCATCGACGTGACCAATAACAGGGTCAGCACTCCTCTCCACCACCAGCTTACGTTTTCCGACTTTCCCATCAAATCCGTTTCACTCATTGATTTTTCCCAGCCGGCGTACTAATTTTGACCCTTGAATTGGTTCCGCGTTGAACCCAACGACGAGACGATCCCCAGACTTTCGATTCAGTCTCGTTGAAAGTGGAATCCGTGCGACACAGTCTGGCCCGTGCAGTCTGCTAATTTAACACCGTGGCCGCGATTAGCAATACCCCGAATGGTGGCAAAGCGGTGGCAAAGCCGCGATATTGATCCCGAATATCATAGTTCAGGAATCTCCAAGGAATGTTATTGACCCCGATAAGAAATATTGCAACGTACCTCCTGCTGCTAAGCCTGGTCGGATCGTCGGCCTGCTCTGCCCTCTCCTCCCAGCTAACCAGTAAAGCGACGTCGGGCGAAAAAGACCGGAAAGCCCTCGACCTGAGCCGGTATCGTGCCCCACGGGCCCTCGATCAGTATATCGATCGCCTCGCGTCGGAAGGGCGAAACTGGCAACAGCACGGAATCTACATCGAATCGCTCCGCGACTCCTCCCCGATCGCCCTGCTCAACGAAGCCAATGAGTTCAATCCGGCCTCGGTCATGAAACTTGCCACCTCGCTGGCCGCGCTTCACAAGCTTGGCTCCGAGCATCGGTTTCGAACTGAGTTTCGCGCCGATGGTGAGCTGAAAGGCGGAGAGCTTTCCGGCGACCTGATCCTGGTCAGCGGCGGAGACCCTGCATTCTCGATCGCCGACGCCCGGCGTGACGGCGTCGCCCTTCGGCAGATGGGGATCAGAAAGGTGAGCGGACGACTGGTCGTCGTTGGAGAATTTACCTGCAATGAAAATTCGGGGACCCCGGTTTCGGCGCGGGTCTTCACCAGAAATTCAGGGATCACTTTCCGCAATCCGCCACAGTTCGAGGGGACAGCCAACT
>JBEIMN010000503.1:0-2984 GCA_040378705.1 Acidobacteriota bacterium | reverse complement strand
GTTGGTCATCTGCCCGCCGGAGTAGTTCCAGAACCAGCGAAAATGGTAGATGCAGCGGAATGGATCGTAGGGAGCGTACGGTGCCGGCCCGAGCCACATCTCCCAGTCGAGCTCCTTCGGCTTCTCCGGCCCAAGCTCAACCGGCTTAAAGCCAGGCATCCCGTTCCGCGTAAAACCGGCGCTGATCTTATGGACAGGGCCGATCACCCCTTCCTGAACCAGCCGAATCGCCTTCTGATAATGGGGTCCGGAACGCTGCTGGCTGCCTGTCTGGACGACACGGTCGTGCCGGCGCGCCGCCGTGACCATCCGCCGCCCCTCGGCAATGGTCAGAGAGAGCGGCTTCTCGACATAGACATCCTTTCCCGCCGCGCAGGCGAGAATCGTCGCCAGCGCGTGCCAATGGTCAGGCGTCGCGATCACCACGGCATCGATATCCTTGCGCTCCAGCAACTGGCGGAAATCGCCATAAGTCTTCAACCCCGGCGCTGTCGCCGCCGCACGATTGAGGAAGTTCTGATAGACGTCGCAGACCGCGACCGGATTGACATCCTGGTTGAGCAGAAACTTCTTCCAGATCGCCGTCCCACGATCACCACAGCCGATCAATCCAACATTGATCCGGTCGTTTGCCCCGAGTACGCGGAGCGGCCGAAGCGCGCCAACGGTGCTCGTCGCGATCGCTGCCTTTGCAAACTCTCTTCTCGATTGATTCTTCATTTTGCTCTCAGCCTCCAGAACCAAAGGGTTTATGGTTACTACTACTTTACTGATGAATTACCGGAAATTTTGACCGCCAGTCGATCCAGCTCATTCCGCAGCTCGGAGTAATAATCGATCGCGCTCTGCCCAACCTTTCGATCCGCATCACTAATCATTCGATAAATGCTGGCGAGCTGATCGATCAGCATCGGCTGCGGATATGGCCCGCCTGCCGTTACCAGCCGCGCGCGGAGCAGCTTCAATTCGGCCTGTCGTGCCGCTGGTGCGCTGCCAGTCTCCCGATCAATCCGCTGAACAATCGCGCGTGCATCACGCGATGCGGCCCGCACCTTCTCAATGAGATCAAACTGCCCGCGCAGATCGAGCGGCGTCACACCATCCTTTGCCAGGCGCGGATCAAGCTTCACGACCAGCGGCTGCGCAAGAGTCCACCCGGGCGCAGAGAGCCGAACCGTGTATCTGCCCGGCAGGACGAGCGGCCCCGGCAGTTCACGCCTGGCCGGGGCCGCTCCCGCCTCTCCGTGGCGCAGATCCCAGACAAAGCGATTGTGACCGCGCCGGGTCATCAGGACTCCCGAAGCCGCCCCGGCCCCGGCCGGACCGCGCATTCCCTGCGTCGCCCGCGGCGCCGCCTCAGCCGACCGACTGACATAGCTTCGCACCAGCGCTCCCCCGCCATCAAGAATCTCCAGCTTCAGCTCACCCGCCACCTCCTCGTTCAGGTAGTAGTCGATGCGCGCACCCGGTGGCGGATACTCAGGCTCTGCCGCATTGCTGCCACGACCGCCCATTGCCGGATGGCGCGTTCGCAGAGCCGTCCGAGGCGCAAGGAGCAGTGCCGGCGCACCTGCCGCCTCCTTCATCTGCTGGAGCGGAGTCAGATCGTCCAGAATCCAGAATGATCGTCCCATCGTCGCAACCACGAGATCTTTCTGATGTACGCGCAGATCGGTCACCGGCGTCACCGGCAGGTTGAGCTGGAGCGGTTGCCACTGCCCACCCTGATCGAACGAAACGAAGATCCCATACTCTGTCCCGGCATAGAGAAGACCCTGACGATCCGGGTCCTCGCGCACGACACGCGTCGGACAGTCCGCCGGTATCCCATTCTTCCCGTCCGTCAGTCGCTGCCAGGTCGCGCCGTAATCGTTTGTCAGATAGATGTATGGCTGCCAGTCATCGAGCAGGTAGCGGTAGATCGCGAGATAGGCAGAGCCCTTCCGGTGCGGCGAAGGCTCGATGTTCTGCACTCGCCCACCCGGGGGAAGCCCTGCCGGCGTCACCTTCTTCCACGTTCGCCCATTGTCGCGCGAGACGTGAACCGGCCCGTCATTCGCCCCTGACCAGAGGACTCCCGGCTCGAGCGTCGATTCGCGGAAGGCATAGATCGTCGAATAGACCTCCTCACCCGTGATGTCACGCGTGATCGGCCCGCCCGAAAGAACCTGCTTGTCAGGCTCATTCGCCGTCAGATCCGGACTGATCACCTGCCAGGTCACCCCTTCATCCAGGGTCCGGTGCACGACGTGCGAGGCATGGTAGATGACACGCGGATTGTGCGGCGAGACCTCGAGCGGCGAGACACGCTGGAACCGATACCTGATATCGGCCGGATTGTGGCCATACCGGTTCTGCGGATGAACCCAGTAACTGGCCGTCTGCCCGGTCTCCATATTCATCCGGTAGAACTCTCCCTTGCACGCACCATAAACAATCTTTGAATTGAGTGGATTCGGCACGATCGGTCCCGTTTCGCATCCCGGCCCCGTCATCCAGAGCTGGAGCGGATCGTCGACACGGTCGACCATCGGCGGCAAACTCGGCACAATCAGCGTCGTGTTGTCCTGCTGTGCCCCGTACAATCGGTACGGGTACTGATTGTCGACCGCCAACTGGTAGATCTCTGCCGTCGGCTGATTGTAGATCGTCGACCACGTCGTCCCACCATTGAGCGAGACGTTGGCGCCGCCATCATTCGACTGGATGATCAGCCGCGGATCGTCCGGATTGATCCACATTCCGTGATTGTCGCCGTGCGGAGTCGGCACCGTTCTGAAACTCTTCCCACCATCGGCCGACCGCCAGAGCGAGAGGTTGTTGACCCAGACTACCTCCGGATCGCGCGGATCGACATCGATGTAGGTATAGTAAAATGGCCGCGAGACGAGCCCCGCCTCCTTGCTGACCACCTGCCAGCTCGCACCGGAATCGGTTGAACGATAGACCCCGCTCCCGCCGCCAGCGGCTTCCCCATTGGCCTC
>JBEIMN010000502.1:0-2986 GCA_040378705.1 Acidobacteriota bacterium | reverse complement strand
CAGCTGGAGGGATAACGCGACGAATGAGACGGGCTACCGAATCGAGCGGCGTCTGACATCTGGAACAACGCTGAGCCTTGTGGCCAATCTGGCGGCCAACGCTACTTCGTACCAAAATACCGGACTAACGGCGGCGACCGGGTATACCTACGTTGTGTCGGCCATCGCTCCGGGAGGCGGGCTGGTGAGTGCGACGCCGATCGCGGTGACGACGTACGCTCTGACGGCGGCGCCGACGAGTTTTACCGCAACAGCGTTTTCAGCAAGCCAGGTCAATCTCAGCTGGAGGGATGCCGCAACGAATGAGACTGGCTACCGGATCGAGCGACGTCTGACATCTGGGACAACGCTGAGCCTGGTGGCGAATCTGCCAGCGAACTCTGCTTCGTACCAAAATACCGGACTAACGGCGGCGACCGGCTATACTTATGTCGTGTCGGCGATTGCGCCCGGTGGCGCGCTGGCAAGCTCTGCACCCGTCGTCGTCACGACCTATGCTTTGACGGCCGCACCGACAACCGTTGTGGCGACACCATTTTCTTCAAACCAGATCAACCTGACCTGGCGCGATATGGCGACGAATGAGACGGGTTACCGAATACAGCGACGACTGACCACAGGAACCGCGTGGACGATTCTGGCGAACCTCGCGGCCAATGCCACCTCGTATAGTGATACCGGACTTGCAACATCGACCGGGTATACATACCTCGTCTCAGCCATTGCTCCGGGGGGCGCGCTGGTGAGTGCCGCGCAAGTGGCCACGGCAACCTTTGCCACAACATCGGCTCCAACCAACTTTACCGCGACGGCCGTCTCCGCCACTCAGATCAATCTGAGCTGGAGTGATGTCGCGACTAATGAGACAGGCTACCGGATATTGCGTCGCCAGAACTCCGGGACCGCCTGGACTGTCGTCGCCTTACTTCCTGCCAATTACACCTCATATCGTCACACAGGATTGGTCGCGGCGACGGGGTACACCTTCATTGTCTCGGCCGTGGCACCGGGTGGGACGCTGGTAAACTCTTCGAGCGTTGGCGCAACCACTCTGCGATAGGTTCGAGTCGACTGTTTGTCAGTGAAAGCCTGAACAGTCCTGATCCCGATGCCCTCACCTCACGGTGATTGCATCGGGATTTTTCAATTAATTGCTGTAAATACCCGATTGTTCCGGCAATGTCCGTCGTCCGCTGAGGATAAACGCACGGCTTGATTCCGTCTCGACCTGCCCTGAAATTTGCTTTTTATGAATTGTTAAAAATATTTCAGAATTGTGTTGAAGTTTTTCTGATAGTGGAGTAAGACTTCTAATAGAGTTTTGTTCTCCATAAATTGGAGTTGACTAATCGTCATGTGTGCGAGTCTGACCAAAGACTGCACCTCTGGCGACGTTTACCTATCTCGCGAAAGGGTTACAAAGAGAGCCCAAATATAGCTCACGAAAGCTAAAAAGGAGAGTTACTCGTATGAGACCGAGCGTCAATACCCCCTCAAGCAGGGCGTACAATTTGGTCTGTCGAACGATTTTAATCCTGTTAGTTGCGACAGGCTTAGTAGCTGGCATTTTTAAAATGGCTGTCTCTTCAGCTTCGCCGCAGGAGCAGGCCACGGCGCGGTTTGAACTGGCATTGCGTCAGCAGCGGCAGCGCGCGAGGTTGCTGGTCAGAAGTTCGACTGCCGAAAGCAGGTTTCAGCAGCTTGCCACGAGAGCGGTCGAGTCGGGAGTCGTCCCGGTGATTGTGACTCTGCGGGTTGCCTACTCTCCGCAGGTGGAGGTTCGGGGTGAGATCGAATCGCAGGCACAGAGGTATGAGATAGGTCGTGTCGGTGAGGGGATCATCGACGAACTGGTCGGTTATGATCCGGCATCTATCAAGCACTACGATCAACTGCCGTTTGTTGCGCTCACCGTCAATGGCACCGGGGTCGAATCGCTCCGCCAATCCGATAACATCCTTGATATTCAGGAAGACACGCTCAATACAACGAGTCTGGCGCAGAGTGTTCCCTTCATCGGCGGAACCAACGCCTGGGCGAGTGGCTTTACCGGAGCCGGGCAAACGGTCGCGATCCTTGATACCGGCGTTGACAAGACCCACCCGATGCTGGCGGGAAAGGTGGTTTCCGAAGCGTGTTATTCGACCACTTCCGGAACTGCGGTGACATCCCTGTGTCCGGGTGGCGCAAGTAGTTCGACTGCCAGCAATTCAGCACTTCCCTGCGCATCACTCTGCAACCATGGGACTCACGTCGCGGGCATTGCGGCAGGCACTACCGTCACCTCTGGTGGTGTGACATTCTCTGGTGTCGCAAAGGATGCCGATATAATCGCCGTTCAGGTATTTTCCAGGTTCAATACCAGCGCTGGTTGCAGCCCTTCTGCGGCCCCCTGCGTCAAGGCGTATACCTCGGATATTCTTAGCGGGCTGCAAAGAATCTACGCACTGAGAGGTACTTACTCAATTTCGTCCGCGAATCTCAGTTTGGGAGGCGGGCGGAATTACACCAATTGTGATGGTGACACAAGAAAGGTGGCCGTTGACCTGCTTCGGGCGGCGAATATCGCGACCGTCATTGCCTCCGGCAATGACTCCTACAAAGATTCGATCTCTGCGCCAGGATGCATCTCGACGGCGGTCAGTGTCGGCGCGACGGCTGATTCAGCTAACACCGTCTCTGCTTACTCGAATTCGGCATCAATTCTGAATCTGCTTGCCCCCGGCTCGGGAATTACCTCGTCGATTCCCGGAGCTGCATATGCGACGTGGAATGGAACTTCGATGGCGACGCCGCACGTTGCGGGAGCGTGGGCGGTCGCGAAGCAGAAGAATCCGGGAGCGAGTGTGACGACGGTTCTTAATGCCCTGACGTCGACCGGGGTGAGCATCACTGATACCAACGGCATTTCGAAACGGAGAATCGCGATCGATTTGGCACTGGCGACGTTGACATCGCCAACTGAGCCTGACGCCCCAACTGATCT
>JBEIMN010000501.1:0-2989 GCA_040378705.1 Acidobacteriota bacterium | reverse complement strand
CCGCCCCGCCGCCGCCCGGCCGCTTTACTCGTGGGGTTGGCAATCTAGTGGGTGCCGAGCTGGTCGCGGCGGGGGGCTCTCCGCCCCCCCGACTCGGCCCGGGTCCTCTTCAACCCCATCGGCACCACCGGCAATGGCAGCTCGACCCCGTCCGACTCCGTGTCAGTCTTTGCCGTCGCCAGCATCGTCACGTTGCCAATCGAGTTCGCCCGAACACGCCAGTCGATACGCTGCTCACCCTGCCGCGCAATGGTCACCGTCCGTCGCGCGTCGTCGAGCAGCTCGGCCCCGGTCACCCCGATCTCGACCAGTGCAACCTTCTCCGCGCCAAGATAGTTGTGAACCACCCCCGAGACCGTCACCACATCCCCCTCGGTCATAAACCGTGGCGTCTCGAGCCGCAGAATCAGATCTTTTCGTGATATCACCCGATCGATCCGCGATCCGACACGCAGATCCGCACTCACCGCCCGCGCCGTCGCCCGCCACGTCGTCAGGTTGTCCGGCAGGGTCAGTCGCGCCGTCGCACGCCCATCCACCCCTGTTATGAGATCCGGCTGCCAGAAGGCCGTGTCCCGGAACTCCTTCCGTATCGTCGCCTCCGCATACTGGTTCTCGTTCTTGATGTCCGCCAATGACGAACTCCGCCGTGCCGCCGCCAGCTTCATCCGCTTCGTTCCGGAATGGCCGGTAAAATTGAACGAACTCGAGAAGCTGGTCGAGACGCTGCTGTATCTCCGTCCATAAAACGCCCGCCGGATGTCTCCCGCTCCGTCCGGCTCGATACTGTAGATCGCTTCATCCACCACCCCGAGACTGACCTCGACTCCGGCCGCCGGTGTCCCGTCGGCGTTCTTCGCGACGATCGTGTAGGCAGCCGGATCACGCGGCTTGTACTGCTTCTGGTCCGGAATCAGCTCAACCTGAAGAAATTTCTCCCGCGCCGGCACGGCGAGACTCCGGCTGTTCTCATACATCTGACCATCACGGACATAGGTTACACTCAGAAAAACATTTGGCGAGTAGTTGGCTGTAATCGGAATTTCGAGCATCGCGACACGCCCTTCCGTCCGGTAGTGGCCAACCTGGTAAACACGGTTCATCTCCGTCGTCACCAGCAGATGGACCTTCTCACTCGGCAAAACCGCCAGCACACGCGCCGTATCACCCGGGCGGTAACTGGCCTTGTCCGGGATCAGCTTGATCGAACCAAAATCGCGCATCGCGGAGTCTGCCCAGCCGTTGTTACGATCCGTCGCGTAAAGGAAACCACCCGTCGAGACGATCTGTCGCCCTTCCTCACGAACGACTGTCTCGATCAGAATGTTGCCGACGATCGGAACCTCGAACATTGCCACCGCCTCACCACGCTGGTCGGTCGTCACCTCTGTCGTCGACAGATCACGCCGGATCGGCCGGTACTCGAAATACTTGTAACCTTCCTCAACCTTTTCGATCTTTTCGTACTTAACCTCGACAAATCGCAGCCCGACCCGCGTCGATTGCGGACGCCCCTCATAGTCTGCGGCCCGTACCGTTATCTTCGCCTTGTCTTTCTGGAAGTAGACATACCGCTCCGGTGCAGCGTCGACCACCACGCTCCCACGCGTCCCAACAAAGGTTGACTGCCCATCGATCACCCGTCGCGCCGCATCCGTCACCTGCGCCGTCAGCCGGTAAGTGAAGTCCCACGGCTCGTTCTCCTTCGAGGGCGGCACCGCGAATGGCACGACCAGCCGGCCATTCCCATCGAGCTTCGCCTCACCCTCCTGCACCATGTCGTTACCGTAACCATAGAGATCACCCGACTCATCATCATTCTCATCAGCGCCGCCGATTCCATCGTCCTCAGACTCCCAGAACCAGTGATGGTACCGCGATCGATAGATGTAGTACTTCACCTCCGCCTGTCGCACCGGCTCGCCGAAAAAGTAACGCGCATCGACGGTGAAGCTCGTCTGCCCGCCAACCGGGACGAATTTACGCGGTGTCGTAACCGTCACTTTGTACTCTGGCTTCTTGTACTCCGCCACCTGAAAGTATCCGTACCCAACCGCTGAATCGCCGATTCGCGGCGTGATCCGGTACCCGCCAAGCGCGGCATCGGCGGCAATATCGAGCTCCCCGGCAAAACTGCCCCGCTCCGTCAACGGAAGCTCCTGCCGCAGGATCTCCTTGTCTGTGTTGTCGCTGACAACGACTGTCAGTCGCTGCCCCGGCGGCATCTCGTAACCGTCTGCCCCGATCCGGCGCAGTATCCCCTTGAAATAGACCTTCTGGCCCGGGCGATAGATCGGCCGCTCAGTATAAATATAGCCGGCATAATCCTCCGATTGATCGCGCTCACCCTCCGAACGATTCCAGCGAAACTGCCAGGCGGAGAGATCCGAGACGGCAAACTCCTCGCCACGGCCGGCAAGAATCAGATAGTCCCTGACCGGCGTCGCCCCGCCGTCTGCTTCCGGATCGACATCTTCCGGCCTCACCGGCTGGGCTGGCGCTGCCGGTCGTGGTTTCGGATCGGCCGCCAGCGTCGTCTGCAGAATGCCGTCGTTGCTGGTTCGCCCGGTCGCGAGCGACTTCCCTTCGCGGATCACCTCGAGCCGCACATCCCCACGCGGCTCGCCTGTCTGCCGATCGACCGTGTAGATCAGCATTTGACCATCAGGCGTCGACTTGCTGACGATCGTCAGATCGGTGACCACGGCGATCGTGTAGGCGCGTCGATCTCCGTGCACCGCCTCGACCAGATAGACGCCTGGCTCGCGCCGCCCAATCGCGACCATCCGCGTGTCATAAGCGTTTTCGAGCGGTGAGAGTACCTGCCGCCAGCTTCGTACCAACTGATCCGGATTGAGCAGCGGGATTCTCGCAAAGTCGGCCTCGAACAGCGGTCGCTGCTCGCCGGCCAGGTACTTGTCGTTGAAGGCTGTTCGCGATCGCCGCGTCAACTGGCCACGAATGTAGCTTTTGATCTGGTCGTAGATTT
>JBEIMN010000500.1:0-3002 GCA_040378705.1 Acidobacteriota bacterium | reverse complement strand
TGGTCGCATCACTTTTGACATTTTCGCCGAAATGGAACACTGGCTCGACATTAATAGTCCAACAACACGACCGCCGGCGCATCACGATGACCCTTGCCAAATCCCGCGGACGACACTTCCAATTGTCCTCGATGTTGGAACCAATAATCGGGAGCGTCTCGAGGATCCGCTCTATCTTGGCTGGCGTCACGAAAGGATTCGAGGTCAGGAGTACGATGATTTTGTCGTCGCCTTCGTCAGGGCGGTCAGGCATCGATTTCCCGGCGTGCTGCTCCAGTGGGAAGATTTCTCGAAGACCAACGCGCCAAAACTGCTCGACCGGTATCGTGACCAGCTTTGCACCTTTAATGACGACATTCAGGGAACGGGAGCGGTGACGCTTGCCGGCCTGTTTGCGGCGATGATGCTGATTGGCGAGCGGTTGCGTGATCAGCGGGTCGTCATTCTTGGGGCCGGGGCATCGGCCTCCGGAATAAGTGACCAGATTGTCACGGCTATGGTCAGCGAAGGGGCAGGTGAAGAGGAGGCGCGCCGCGCGATCTGGCAGATCGACAGCCAGGGGCTGGTCCATAACCGGCGCGATAATCCGGAGCCGCTCAAGCAGCGATACGCCCGGCCATTCGAGAGTCTGGCCGACTGGAAACTCATTCACCCCGGCGAATATCGGTTTGAAGATGTCATCCGAAATGTTCATCCGACGATTCTGATTGGCACTTCGGCCCAGCCGGGAGCCTTCACTGAGGAGATTGTTCGTGAGATGGCAGCGCATGCCGCGCGGCCGATAATCTTTCCGCTATCCAATCCGACGTCAAAATCTGAGGCAGATCCGGCCGATCTCTTCCGCTGGACCGATGGCCGTGTGCTGACCGCGACGGGCAGCCCGTATCCTGACGTAGATTATGGCGGACGGACTCACCGCATTGGCCAGTGCAACAACGCGTTCATCTTTCCGGGTGTCGGATTGGGGGTCATCGCTTCGGGAGCGAGCCGGGTCACCAATGCCATGTTTGTCGCCGCCGCGCGGGTGCTGAGCGGTTTTGCGCCGGTACTGGACAACCCCGGCGAACCGCTCTATCCGCCTCTGATCAGGGTGCGTGAGATCTCACGCCAGGTCGCGCTGGCCGTCGGCGCCGAGGCGATTCGCGCCGGTCTCGCTGCTCAGATTCCGGAGGAGGAGCTCATCGCACGAATCGACGCCAGGATGTGGATCCCACACTATGTCCCATATCGACTGGTAAAGTGAGCATTGGGAAGTCTCCATCATCAATCAGGGATAAGCCGCGTCGCGTGATCCGGACGCGGCTTATCCCTTTTCCCTGAGAGGTCCCTGAATTTCTCCGAGTTCGGTACCTCAGGTCTGTGGCAATGATGGGGAGGTCCGTTTAGATATCCCCGCGAGCGGTGAAATCAATGATCTGTGGTATTGCCAGAAGTATAACATTGCGACATACTCGCTATCGTAATGAAAGGTAATCTCAAATATGGCCAATATCAAGACTGCAATATCGATCCAGGACACGCTATTTGAACAGGTCGAGCAACTGGCGAGTGACCTCAAGGTTCCGCGAAGCCGCATCTTCGCGCTGGCAGTCGAGGAGTATCTCAAGCGACAGGAAAACCTCCGCCTTCTGGCAAAGATCAACGAGGCATACGAAGACGCACCTGATACTGGTGAGCAAAACCGCCTTGGTCATATGAAGGCATCGCAGCAACGTATCCTGGAGGGTGAGTGGTGATCAGGCAGGGAGATATTTACTGGATTGACCTGGGTGAGCCGGTTGGGTCATCTCCCGGATATGCGCATCCTCACGTCGTTATCCAGAATAACGTGTTCAATCAAAGCCGCATAAACACGGTGCTCGTCTGTGCGCTGACATCAAATCTCAAAAGGGCTGACGCGCCTGGCAACGTGATGCTGGACGCGGAAGAGGCTCACCTCCCGAAGCGGAGCGTCGTTGTCGTCTCGCAGCTTTTTACGGTTGATAGATCGCAGGTTGGCGAATTCATCGGAAGTCTGTCCGTCAACCGGGTTCGACAGATTCTTGATGGCATAAAACTGCTCACTGAGCCGCGTGATGTTGAGTGATACTTCAAGGGCGTGGCCCGGACGCGGATTATCCATTTTCCCTTAGTCCGATGCCTCAGGTATGGGGCAATTAATTGGTGGGGGACATTTAGAAGCGGGCCTCCCGGCCACGCTGCATTAGGATTACGGCCCATCTTGGACTTTCCGGCCATTCCTGCTAATATGCCGCATCGACACTAGTTTCGAGAATCCGCGCTGTAATTTTTTTGCAAATGTTCCCCCCTTTGGATTCGGATGGGGCGTGAATATTACGTAACGATTTAAGGCATTCTGAGAGAGAGCGATGCCCAGGACCGGGTTCCGGGAAGCGCGATTCTATCGAATTGCCCTTTAACCGTTAAATCATGATTCCGCCTTCAGCGGTGGCCGGGAAAGTGACATTTTTTTTCAGGAGAGAAGAGGAGCTCGGGATGTCCAGGGATCATCTTGAATTGAGTAATCTGGTGAGTGATGCTGATTTGACCCCGCTGGCGGGAGTGGCGACAGACGTGGCGCCACTTGGGCGTGGGGCGGTCAAGCCTGCACACGAATTGACTGCGGACGAGGATGAGGATGTCGTCAACTGGGAAGCGGTTGCGGTGACGACAGAGTTTCGTGAGCTGCTGGCGGCGAAGCGTAAGTTCATCATTCCGGCAGTGATCTTCTTCGTTGTCTACTATTTCGCATTGCCGGTGCTGGTCGGATATGCGCCGCAACTGATGAGCCGCCGCGTCATCGGGGTCATCAATATTGCCTATCTTTTCGCGCTCTCGCAGTTCTTTATGGCGTGGGCGGTGGCTGCCCTCTATGTTCGGGCGGCTGGTCGATTCGATGCCATGGCGCGCGATATCGTCCGCCGGGCGAAAGGGGAGCGCTGATCAATGTCACCTTCACTGGTAATGTTTCTAAGTTTCGTGGGGGTGACGCTGGTCGTCAC
>JBEIMN010000499.1:0-3003 GCA_040378705.1 Acidobacteriota bacterium | reverse complement strand
TGCCACTAAGCGGCACTCGGCGGAGCAGCACCAGGCCCAGCTCTGACTGCAGTCTCTCCGCTCCGTTTTATCTCAAAGCGGCTCGGTGCCGGTGACATGCGGACCGGAGGTCCGCGCACCCAGGCCACGCCTCCGGCCCGCATGTCTTCACCTTTCACAGTTGCCACTCAGCGCCACTCGGCGGAGCAGCACCAGGCCCTGCTCTGGCAGCATTCTCTCCGCTCCGTTTTATCTTAAAGCGGCTGTGGCGCCGGGGACATGCGGACCGGAGGTCCGCGCACCCAGGCCGCGCATCCGGTAATCCTGACTCTGCCCTGTGCCGGGGTGGGAGGGAAGGGGCGTCATTCGACGTGCCTTGACCAGCGGCAGAATAGGCGTTATAAAACTAGAGTCAAATCAAACCTTCAAGAGCTGAACCCTGCACCGGCGTGCGGGATGCGGCAAAAAAGTAAGTAGTAGTAACACAGTTTCATCGAATCCATATCGGAGGGGCATTATGCTTGCCACAGGTAATCGCTTCAAGCTGCTGGTTCTGTCTTTTATCGGAGCCATGGCGGTTTGTTTGCTGACGTTGCCATCGCAGGTAACGATCGCGTTTGAGCAGGGGGCGACGTCAGAGCAGATCGAGTTTTTTGAGAAGCGAGTGCGGCCGGTCTTTGCTGCGCAGTGTGCCAAGTGTCACAACGCCAATGCAAAGGTGGCGGAGTTGGATCTGACGACGGCGGAGGGTTTTCGCCGTGGGGGTGAGAGTGGGCCGCTGGTCGATGCCGAGCATCCGGAGAAGAGCCGACTTCTGCTGGTTGTGGGCTACGAGGAGAAGCTGAAGATGCCGCCCACCGGCAAGCTGCGGCAGGACGAGCTGGAAGCCCTTGCGGCGTGGGTGAAGATGGGAGCGCCGTGGCCTGGCGCGGCGCCGATGGTTGCCTCCGGAACTACGAGTTCTGTTGCCCCACGGAGTGGACGCGAATTTACGGAGGCCGAGAAGCAGTACTGGGCATTCCAGCCGATGGCTCACCCGGCGCTGCCGAAAGTGGCAAGGGCGGGATGGGTGAAGAGTCCGATCGACAGATTCATTCTCGCCGGGCTTGAGGCGAAGGGGATTGCGCCGCCGAAGGCTGCTGACAAGGCGACGCTCCTGCGCCGGGCGACTTACGACCTGACCGGGCTGCCCCCGACAGAGGCCGAGGTCCGGGCCTTCCTCGCCGATAATTCGGCGAGCGCCTTTGAAAAGGTGATCGATCGGCTGCTGGCTTCGCCGCGGTATGGTGAGAAGTGGGGCCGCAACTGGCTCGATGTCGCGCGTTATGCAGACTCGACCGGCAATGACGAGGATCATCGTTACCCGCATGCCTGGCGCTATCGTGACTATGTGATCGATGCCTTCAACCGCGACCTGCCTTATGATCGTTTCGTACGGGAGCAGTTGGCGGGCGATCTGTTGCCGGCGGAAGATGGATCTGAGGTCAATCGACGCGGTATCGTCGCGACCGGGTTTCTCTCGCTTGGCCCGAAGGCGCTGGCGCAACAGGACAAGATGCGCATGCTCTATGACGTCTACGACGAGCAGGTCGAGGTGACGAGCAAGGCATTTCTTGGATTAACCCTCGCGTGTGCACGGTGCCACAATCACAAGTTCGACCCGTTGCTGACCCGCGACTACTATTCAATGATCGGAATCTTCGCCAGTACGCGAAGTTTTCGTGATCCGAAAGAGTTTGTCTCTCCGCCGCTCACCAAACCGCTTGTGACCAGGGCGGAGTACGCGGGCTATCAGGCGCGGCTGGCGGCCTACAAGGCAGATGATAAGCGTTTGCGTCTCGCCCTCGAAACGATCATTGATACCGAGAAAGAGGGGCGGATTGCTTCGCTGAAGACGGAGCTCGCGGGCTATCTGCTGGCGGCAAGGCAGGTCTACCAGGGCGGCGCAAAGACCGCAGAGGTAGCGGCGGCGAGGAGGCTCGACGCGGGGTTACTGCAGAAGTGGGCAGATTACCTCAAGCCGGGAGACGATCCGAGGCAGCACCTGCTGGTCTGGCACCAGGCGGAGGATCCGGCGGCGGAGGCGAAGGCCTACCAGGCGGCATTTTTGACCCGTCTCGCCGAATGGCAGCCAAAGCTGGCGGCATGGCGGGAGAAGTATCGCCTGGCCATCGCCAATAAGCAGCCGCTTCCTGACCGCCCGACCTTCGTTGACGGCGAGGATCGGTTCTTCTCAGAAATCTACCTTGGGAAGAAGGGGCCATTTTCGATCGATGACACCGATCAGAGCAGGTTTACGGCGGCGGAATGGAGTGACGTGACCCGGCTGAAGGGTGAGCTGGACGCGTTGAAGAAGACGATGCCGACCGAGCCCGATATGGCCTGCGCGGTCGAGGATGGGGCGAGGGTTGCGCAGCAGGTCTTTATTCGCGGTGACATCTACAATCCGGGAGAGGATGCCCCGCGGTCAGTTCCGACCATTCTCGTCCCGCGGACCGCGCCGGCCAAATTTGGCGCGAACTCAGAAGCGGGAAGCGGGAGGCGTGAGCTGGCAGAGTGGATGACCACTCCCGAGCATCCGCTGACAGCGCGAGTCATGTCCAACCGGATCTGGCTCTGGCATTTTGGTGAGGGGGTCGTGCGTACACCGGACAATTTTGGCCGGATGGGAGAGAAGCCGACCAATCCGGAGCTGCTCGACTGGCTGGCGCGTGAATTCGTAAAATCGGGCTGGTCGGTCAAGGCGATGCACCGGATGATAATGCTCTCGAGCACCTATCAGATGACGACCGAGATCACCGAGGCGATGCAGACGGCCGATCCGGAGAATCGGCTCTTCTCGCGGTTTCCACGGCGAAGATTGACAGTCGAGGAGATGCGCGACGCCCTGCTCGCGATCGATGGAACGATCGACCTGACGATGGGTGGATCGCTCCAGAGCGGCACCGGCACCGACGGAGAGAACGACAATAAGCGGCTCAGCGTCAATCCTGATACGTTGACGCGGCGATCAGTCTATGTTCC
>JBEIMN010000498.1:0-3019 GCA_040378705.1 Acidobacteriota bacterium | reverse complement strand
TCTCGAAACCGGCTCTCAGCCGCCAGACTTCAGACTGACGATCAGAAATCGCGGCGATCGCGCAAGACTCTCGAACCGTTCCCGAACCGTGATCTCGAAACGGTCGAACGACTGCTGATCGATGATCGCAATGGCTCCCGGCTCTGATCGCAGTCTGGCAATGACTTCGTCGATACCCAGTTCGTGCCAGACAAGCCGATCGGCATACCAGATCAGGGTATTGCGATGCTCCCATTGCAGCTCCCCAGCGGTGTAGAGAACAACACGCCGCCCGACTGGTAAGTGCCCGGCGACAAAAGGAGCGAGTCTTCGCATGTCCTCCGCGCGTAGCCTGGGATCAGGGAAAATCGTCGCGGCAATCGTTGCCACTCCAAGAATGGCCCACGCCGCAACGAGCAACGTGCGGCGACGCGGCGCAATGAGTCTATCCAGCGCCGTCGCCGCAAGGATCGAAAAGGCAGGAAATGCCGGCAGAATATATCGCAAAACCTTGCTCTCGGCGAGACTGAACGGCAGCACGACAACCGCTACCCAGAGACAGAGCAGCGTCGATCCGTAATCTTCACCACCACGCCGGCAAAGCGACGACCTCCTCATCGCCGCCACCAGACCGATCACCATGAAGGGCAGCCACGGCCAGTAATGGCGGAGCAGCAGAATCGGATACTCGAAATACTCGAAAACCTTAGCTAAAAATCCGCGCTCTTCCCTCATTACCGCGTGCGCGGCAATATTGGCAAAGTGGCCACGCAGAAAATCGACGCCAAAAAGATGGTACTCCCACAGGTACCAGCCCAGTGGAATCACAATCGCGGCCACCAGCATCAACCCGGTATCGCGTGAGAATAGCAGGTCACCACGCCGCCGCAGAAGCAGATCGATGCCGATGATGATCAGCGGAAAGAATCCGACCGGAGAGACGGTCAGCGCCGCCAGGCCGATGACGATGCCTGCCCCGATCAGCCAAACCGGCCGGTTAAATTCGGTGCAATAGCGAATATAGAGGTAGAGCGCGAGCGTGAAGAGGAATGTCAGCGGAACGGCATGCATGACGTGGGTCGCGTATTTCAGAAAATACTGCGTACTCAGCAGAACGATCATCGCCAGAACTGCTATCCAGCCATCTTTCGAGATCCTTCGTGCCAGGGCGCCGGTCAGCAGTACGGTCAGAAATCCGAGGATCGCCACCGGCAACCTCGCGATACCGTCCCCAATTCCAAAGAGCCTGAAGAAGATGGCGACGACCCAGACAAAGAGCGGTGGCTTATCGAAATCGGCTGAACCATTGAGTCGCAAGGTTCCCCATTCGCCAGTCTTCAATACCTGCCGCGCCTGGAAGGCATAGACAGCATCGTCGTAACCGCCGAGATCACCGCGGTGAAGATTGGCAAAGAGCAACACCCCGCTGATCAGAACCACCAGCCACAGATTACCAATCGGTCTGCTGATATCTGTCCATCGTCGAAATTGGATTAACCACGAGTCTGAATTCAAGACCATTTCCAGTCGATAACAAACAGGATTGAGTCGGCTTTCACGAAGCTTCATCGAGCAGATCCCCCCACGAGATCCGTTCGATTCCCATTGCCACCAGCCAACGTGGCAGATCAGCATCGAGCAGCGCGCGTCGTTCCCGGTCTCCACCCATCCCCGGATATGGGCTCCCGTCGACACGGCTCGGATGGAGCGCCAGTTCCGTCACTCCATCTGAAATCCCGGCGAGATCCCCGAGCAGTTCCTGGAGTCCGTAACCACCGGCGCGCTTGAAACCGAGAAAATGATCGTTGTGAATAACGGCGGCAGGCTCCGCACCCCGGCGCGCCACGGCGAGCGCTCCCCGCAGGGCAATCGTTCCCAGCGGGCGCCGCCCCGCCCCATGCCGCTCGAGCGGCAATCTCATCGCTCCAATTCCATAATCACGGCAAAGCCTGAGCGCAATCCCCCAGGCTCCGGGTAAGGCATGCAGGTGGCGATGGCTGTCGACGTGCGTTATTTCCAGCCCGGCGTTGAGGAGATAACGAATCTGGCTCTCCCATTCGACCGCGATCGCCCGTGAGACCTCACCCGGATGGCGAATCCACCTCCGCAACAAACCACTCAGCCCAACGAAATTACCGTCGGGATCGACCAGCCATTCGACCACTGTCGAATCAGAAAGCGGCTGGAATTCGACGACATTCAGATGCACCCCAACACTCACCCCCGGGCTGGAACGCAACTTTTCAATCGCCAACTCACCCCTCGGCCCATTGGCCAGCACTGAAACATCGGTCAGACACCCGGCGGCAATCAGCTCCTCGATCGCCTCATCAACCTCGCGGCTCACCCCGTAATCGTCAGCGTTGATGATCAGTCGCGGGGGCATGGCTCCTCACTCTCCACCAGCAACGCCATCTGCCCGACCACCGCGCGGCGCTTAAGATAGACCGCCATCTCCCGCAAAATCGACAGGATCACTCCCGGCCGGGAGAGCGTCGACTCCCCACGCGTTCGTGGATAATAGCGTAATGGATACTCATCGATATCGAGCCCAAATCGACGTGCCTCAAGCAGAATCTCGGCATCGATAAACGATCCCTCACTCTCGAGCACCGCCTGCCGCGCCAGGCCGCGCGGTATCACTTTGCAGGCAAAGTTGACATCCCTGACCCGCAACCAGAAAAGATTCGAAATCAGCAGATTGTAGAACTTTGAAAGTACCCAGCGACGGAGCCCCTCATCACGATTCAGTCTGTAACCAACCATCACCCTGCCAGGCCCTGCGCCGGCGAGCAGCTTCGGGATGTGCGAAAAATCGAATGGCAGGTCGGCGTCGGTGTAAAGCAACAGGTCCCCATTCGCGTGGCGCAGCCCCGTCCTGATCGCTCCACCCAAACCACGGTTGACCTCATGCCGGATCAACCTGATCCTCGGTTCCGATAAAGCCTCTTTCTCGATCAACTCCGCCGTCTGATCAACACTTCCATCATCGACCAGCACCAGCTCGCGAAACATCGGATGACCTCCAACTATCTCGAAG
>JBEIMN010000497.1:0-3030 GCA_040378705.1 Acidobacteriota bacterium | reverse complement strand
AGGCAGCAGAGACGGCGGCACACATCGCCGCGCAACCGCGTGCCGTCGGCCCGATCGCAGTCACTCCGCTGCAATCTGATCGTGATCTCTATCCGGTCGATCAGATCGTCGGGGAGCAGTCGATTGCGCAGCGCATCGAGCGGCTTCAGCGTATTGACCAGACCGCACGCCGATTCGATCGTCGGATTCGTGAAGTGCAGGCCGGTTTGACCGACGAGTACAAAGTGATCCTGATCGCAACCTCGAATGGTCGACTGATTGGTGACGTCCAGCCATTGGCAAGGATGCGCGTAATGTGCATCGCGGATGATGACGGGAACCTTCAATCCGGAGTCTCAGGCGGTGGCGGTCGACTGGGAATGGGATTCTTCACCGACCAGCAGATCGATCGTTACGCGACTGAGGCCGCGCGCCAGGCAATCGTCCAGCTCGACGCGCGTGAGGCGCCGGCTGGAACAATGGAGGTCGTCCTTGGCCCCGGCTGGCCCGGAATACTGCTCCACGAAGCGGTTGGCCATGGACTTGAGGCCGACTTCAACCGTAAGGGTACCTCTGCCTTCTCCGGCCTGATCGGACAACGTGTCGCCAGTGACCTCTGCACCGTCATCGATGAGGGGACGATTCCGAATCGACGTGGATCGCTAAATATCGATGATGAAGGCAATCCAACCTCTCAGACCGTCCTGATCGAAAAGGGGATCCTGCGTGGATACCTTCAGGATCAGCTCAGTTCCCGTCTGACTGGGGCGTGTCTGACCGGAAATGGTCGGCGCGAGAGCTATCGCCACCTCCCGATGCCACGGATGACCAACACCTACATGCTTGGTGGTGAGAGCGCTCCGGAAGATATCATCAGATCGGTTAGCCGCGGGATCTACGCCGTGCAGTTTGGTGGTGGACAGGTTGACATCACCAGTGGGAAGTTCGTCTTTTCTGCCAGCGAGGCCTATCTGATCGAAGATGGGCATATCACCGCCCCAGTCCGTGGGGCGACATTGATCGGCAATGGGCCGCAATCACTAACCACTGTTACGGCGGTGGGTAATGATCTGGCGCTGGATGAGGGTGTTGGAACCTGTGGCAAGGACGGCCAGTCAGTCCCGGTCGGTGTGGGAATGCCCACGATCAGAATCTCCGGAATGACGGTTGGGGGGACGAGATGAGCCAGCCACTGACTGTTGAACTGCTTGCAGACATTGCCGCGCTGGCAATCCGTCACGGCGCAACCGATGCTGAAGTGATCGGCCTTTCAGGATCTGAATTTTCGGTCGAAGTGCGCCTTGGTGAGGTTGAAAAGGTTCACGAAGCAAATTCGCAGGGAATTGGACTGCGAGTGCTCTTCAATGGCAGGCAGGCTTCCTGTTCAACCTCAGAAACGACACGGACGGCGATTGAGGAGCTGGTCAGCACGGCAGTTGAGATGGCACGCTTCACGTCTGTCGACGAAGCCGCACTCCTCCCGACGCGCGATGAGACAGAGAATACTTTAACCGCTTCCAGACTGGCCAATCCTGAACTACTCCACCTTTCCGATCCGGCGATAATCAACCTGTCGACGGAAAAAAAGATCGAGCTGGCCCGTGCGACCGAAGATGCCGCGCGATCTGCCGACCCCAGAATCGTCAATTCTGAAGGAGCATCCTGCTCGACAATCAGCAGCAATGTCATCCTGGTCAACACTGCTGGTTTTGCTGGCGGGTACGATGGAACCATCTGCAGCCTCATGACAGCGCCTATCGCCCGCGATGGTGAGCAGATGCAGGTCGGATACTGGGGTGACCGTCGCCGGTCTCTTTCAAAGCTCGACCCGGCCGAAGAGATTGGGCGCGAAGCGGCCCGAAGGGCGGTTCGCAAACTCGGAGGCCGTAAAGTAGCGACCCAGTCGGTCCCGATCATCTTCGAATCCGGTGCGACAGAGGATCTGCTTGGTGATCTTTTCGATGCGGTCAGTGGCGGATCGATCTTTCGCCGTGCCTCATTCCTGGTTGGCAAACTTGGCGAGCAGATCGCCTCATCCCGGCTGAACATTATCGACGACGGAGTTATGCCCGGAGCGCTCGGAACGAGACCCTTCGACGCCGAGGGAATCCCGACCAGAAGGACGATCGTCATTGAAAACGGCGTGCTCCAAAACTACCTGCTCAACACCTACACCGCACGCAAACTCAATCTTCACTCGACGGGCAACGCCGTTCGCGGACTCACCGGGGCCCCGAGCGTCGGAATCGGCAACTTCTATCTTGCACCTGGAGAGACTCCACCGGAGGAGATCATCAAGTCGGTTGGGAATGGATTTTATGTTACTGAGATGATCGGGTTCGGATGCAACACTGTGACTGGCGACTACTCGCGCGGCGCCACTGGCTGGTGGATCGAGCGTGGCGAACTTGCCTTCCCGGTCGAAGAGGTGACGATTGCCGGAAACCTGCGCGAGATGCTGCGAGGAATAGAGGTAATCGGCAGCGATCTCCAATTTCGTGGCAAAATCGCCGCGCCAACGATCCTGATCGATCGGATGATGGTCAGCGGAGACTGAAGGAGGAATATGTTCAACCACGAGGAATCTTCAATTCAGGAAGGTCGGGACCGTTCAGCTCGGCGGAAGTTGCTGATCTCTGTCAGTCTGATCGCCGCCATCGTGCTGACCATCCTGATCATCTTCTTTGCCGGCACACAGCAGTCCGGATCGGCCGAGATCACTGGTGTCCAGCGTGCCGGCTCCCCCGATTTTGACCGCTATCGTGACAAGATTCAGGTCGAGATGATCGAGACAATAGTCCATCCCAACCTGATCGGAATGGCACAGCACGAAATTCGTGCGCGCGTAACCAATCTTGGGGACCAGACATTGACGGCGATCGAGGTTCACGGGCGTATGCTTGGGCTGGATGACAGCACAGTTGCCCAAGCTGTCGGCTTTCCAGTCCCGCGAACGAGACAGCAGCCACTACCTCCGGGTCAGTCGATGAACTTCAGCCTCAAGGTTGATCGACCGGGCAACGTTGGTGAAGAGCTGGTTAAAGACCACGT
>JBEIMN010000496.1:0-3043 GCA_040378705.1 Acidobacteriota bacterium | reverse complement strand
AGCAGCACCGCCGGGAGTCCGCATTTAATCGTCCATCTTCTGATCACTAAGAGATCCGGTGCCGTTCGGGATTATCTGGTTTCAGCGTAGATGGTGGTCAGGTTGGCCTTCAGGCGCGCAAGGCCATAGCCGCTGTACTTCTCGGAGAGCTTGAAGTCGGCAACCGCCTGATCGACCGTCTTCCCTGCCCGCTTCGCCTGCTGGCCATACTCGACAAGTTCGCGAATGAAGCCGCCAAACTCGATGAAGCTCTTCCAGTCCGTAACTGCGCTGTGTCCGGGAATGACCGTCTCAACACCATTGATCCCGGCCGCCGCTTTGGCGAGAGTTTCCGGATAGACGATCCCACTGCCGCCATTGTTGCCATCCATGATCGGTGTCTGCCGGGCCGGGAAGAGGTCGCCGGAGTGCATCGTCTTCAGCGCCGGAAAGACGACCAGCGTGTCACCATTCGTATGGCCAGGGCCGAAATGGTAGAGGTCGATCCGGTCGCGCCCTTTCAGCAGGCTCAGCTTGTCATCGAAGGTCTGGCCGGGCAGGAACTGGCGGCCCTGCTCACTCTGAAAGGCTGGCATTCGCTCCATATTGAGCCTGGTGTTGCGATGACCAACAAACTCGACCTTGCCGGTGAAAGATTCATTGCTGCCGACGTGATCGCCGTGTGTATGTGTGTTGATGACCATCGTCACCGGCTGACTGGTGACCGACCTGATCTTCTCGAGTATTCCCGGCCCATTGCCCGACAGTTTCGTGTCGACCAGGACGACTCCCTGCGCGGTGATGAAGACGGCGGAGTTTCCACCACCGCCGGTGATGACGTAGAGATTCTCCTTTACCTTCTCGATCCCGAGCACCGGTGGCTGGGTCCCTCGCCCGAGCATTATCGAAACGCAGCCAAGAATCACTAAAATCAGCAGTACCAGAAGTCTTTTCATACCTGATCTCCATTTCCAAGCAGTCTTTGACTGGGGAATGATACTCTGCTCTGTCGCGACTGACAATTCATCTGACCGGCCGATCGGCGTTTTCCTGACTTAGCGAGCCTGGGGTGAGCCTGGGGCCAGCTTATGCCAGCTTATGTTTGGATTCAGGCCGTTTTTTGATTACGATAAGCAATATGGAAAAAGAGTTCTCTTGTCTGATCATTGGTGGCGGGATGGCGGGACTCTCGGCTGCGCGCCGACTGACGTCGCGTGGGAGAGAGGTCGTCATCCTCGATAAGGGGCGCGGAGTTGGCGGTCGGCTCGCGACACGCTGGAGCGATACGCCGGAAGGGGTGCGTGCCGTCTATGATCACGGCGCACAGTTCTTCACCGTCCGCAGCGAACCCTTCCGGGAGATGGTCGGGCAGTGGCTCGACCGCGGGCTCGTCCGTGAGTGGGCGCGTGGATTTGCCGATGGCACTGGATCTCCGCATGCGGACGGCCACCCACGCTATGTGGCACGTGGCGGAATGAACGCGCTGGCGCGCGATATAGCGGCCTCGCTCCCGGTCAGGCTCAACAGCCAGGTCGGCTCGATCAGCTGGCGCAATGGCTGGGAGGTCGCCCTCACCTCCGGTGAGACGATCAGCGCCGCCTCGCTCATTCTCACGCCGCCGGTCCCGCAATCGCTCGCGCTGCTCGACGCCGGTGGAACTGTCCTGCCGACGACGACCCGTCAGGAGCTTGAAAGAATAGATTACGATCCCTGCTTCGCCGTCCTTGTCGAGCTTGAATCCGCGAGCCGGCTCCCCGAACCGGGCGCCCTTCAGCTTCGGAGCGAACCGATCACCTGGATCGGTGACAATACACGCAAAGGAATCTCGCCCGACTCCTTCACCATCACCATCCACGCTGGTCCCGATTTTACGCGGGAATTCTGGGACGCTCCGCACGAACTGGTCGCGGCAAAGCTGCTCGACGCCGCGCGGCAATGGCTTGGGCCGGTCAGGCGCTGGCAGGTTCATCGCTGGCGCTACAGCCAGCCGATCGAGCCACACCCACACGCCTGCCTGCGCGTCGATATGCCAGGGCCTCTCGTCTTCGCTGGCGACGCGTTTGGCGAACCCCGCGTCGAGGGCGCATTCCTCTCCGGAGTGGCCGCCGCCTCGACACTCGACTGACGACTAACGGGCCGGCTTCTCGAAGACGATGAAATGCTGTGATGGCAGGAAGTCCTTCGTCTCTTTCCAGACCAGACCGACCGCCGCCATCTCCTTCCGACACTGTGTGACCGTCATCTTGTGGACGAGCTTGATCGGCACCTCCGGATCCTCCCCGCGATATTCGATCTGGACGAGCCGGCCACCGGGCCGGAGCGCCCGGACGATGCTCTGCATCATCTCCCGTGGCCACTCGAATTCGTGATAGACGTCTGCAAAGAAGACGACATCGACCGAACCCTCCGGCAGGTTGATCTCGCGTTCAGTGGCGCGGATCGTCCGCAGATTTGCCAGCTTCAGCTCTGCCTTGCGCCGCTCGAGGATCGCAATCATCTCTGGTTGCAGATCGACCGCAAAGACCTGACCTTCCCGAACGACGCGTGCGAAACGGACGCTGAAGTAGCCGGTTCCGGCCCCGACATCGGCGACGACATCCGACGGTCGCAACCCCATTTGTGCGACAACCTCGTCCGGTCGTTCCTCCTCGATCCGCTCCGGACGCTCCAGCCAGCCAGCACCCTGATAACCCATGACGTACGCGATCTCACGCCCCATGTAAAACTTGCCAATCCCATTCGGATCGTGCTTGCGGCGTGTCTCGTAATAAACATCATTCGCCGTCTGAGTCTCAACCGCGAGGCCCGCCCCGGAATTGATCTGCGGGGCCGGCTTCGTCTGCTGACAATTGGTGAAACAGTTGAAAAAGAGGAACAGCGGAGCAACCAACAGACTGAACAATCGGATTGAGATCATCTCTCCATGCCTTTCATTAACTTTCACCCTGATTAACAGTGAGGCCGCTTTGAGGACAGAATCCTCACCGCAGACTCTTCAGATGGCGGATGCTCGACTCGACCGCACGGTCGTAATCGGCGCCACTGATCAGCCCCGACCCCATGT
>JBEIMN010000495.1:0-3044 GCA_040378705.1 Acidobacteriota bacterium | reverse complement strand
TTCCGGCGCAGATCGCCTTCGCAATCGATCGCTGGCGAGCCCGTTCCGGCGGGTCGATCCAGCCGTGGATCGACGCGGTCGCCGAACTCGAAGCACTCTCGTCGCTCGCCGGTTTTGCCTTCGAGAACCCGGAGCACGTCTTTCCGGAGATTGTGCCGGCCGCCGACGGAGCTCGCGCCTGCTTTGAAGCGATCGGCCTTGGCCATCCGTTGCTGCCCGCGAATCGCTGCGTCAGAAATGACATCGCCCTTGGCAACCCACTCCGGGTACTGATCGTCAGCGGATCAAACATGTCCGGCAAGAGCACCATGATGCGGACGATCGGGATCAACGCCGTCCTCGCCTTTGCCGGCGCACCAGTCAGAGCGGAACGGCTGCGCCTCTCGCCCCTGACCATCGGCGCCTCGATCCAGATTCAGGACTCCCTCCAGAGCGGAGCGTCAAGATTTTATGCCGAGATAACCAGGCTGAAGCAGATCGTCGAACTGACCAATGACGAACGTCCGCTCCTCTTCCTGCTCGACGAGATCCTGAGCGGCACCAACTCACACGACCGCCGCATCGGCGCCGAGGCGATCATTCGCGGTCTGGTCTCCCGCGGCGCAATCGGACTGACGACCACACACGATCTCGCCCTGACGAAGATGGTCGAACCACTCGGCCACCAGGCCACCAATGTCCATTTCGAGGATCACCTCGAAGGTGGGAAGATGGTCTTCGACTACCGCATGCAGCCCGGCATCGTCACCCACAGCAACGCGCTCGAACTGATGCGCGCAATCGGGCTCGAAGTTTGAAGTGCTGCTCGCTCACTGAGCCGCCTCGACGAAGACGTTGACCCGCAATCCGACGCGGGGCCTGACCGCCGGATCCGCGATCGTCTCAAGATCGATCAGCGTCTCGAGGATCTTCATATCGACCTTCTCCGCTGGATTGTCTGTGCGCAGCGTCTTGCGCCCGAAGATCTCTCCAATTCGAACGACACGCCCCCTGAATTGACGCTCGCCGTAGGCATCAATGGTTATCCAGGCCGACTGCCCCGGCAAGACCCTGCCGACATCCAGCTCATCAATCTCGGCGCGGACTCGCAATCGCGAAAGGTCGGCCAGGGTCAGGATCGGCATCGATGTCCCATTCATTCCCCCCGTCACGATCTCACCCACACGCTGATGCCGCCGAAGGAGAACACCATCGAGCGGTGAGTTGATCAACGTCTTCTCCAGTGCGACGCGTGCCGCGGCTACTCCGGCAGCTGCCAGCGCCAGTTCAGCCTCCGCGCGCGCGATGTCTTCGACCCGGGCCGGAGCATCGACCAGCGAATGGCGCTCGACTGTGGCCTCGTGCCGCGCGCGGGCGACCCCGAGCTGGCGGTCCGCCCGCTCGACCTCCTCCCGCGCAATATCGCCCGTCCGGAAGAGATTCGCCCGGCGGTCGCGCTCACTCCGCGCATTCTCCATCACCGCTTCTGCCTCGCGCATCACCGCCTGCGCTTCGCGCCGCTCCTGCTCTCGCGAACCATTGCGCAGCCGCAGCAACTCCGCCGCCTTCTGCCGGTGCAGCGCCTCCGCAGAGTCGAGCCGCACCCGATATTCACGATCGTCGAGCCTCGCCAGCGTCTGTCCGCGCCTCACCGACGCCCCCTCCTCGACCAGCAACGCGACAAGCCGACCCGGAATCTCCGCCCCAAGCACAACCTCCTCCGAGACCGGTTCGATCCGCCCCGAGGCCGCGACCACACTCCGTGCCAGCCCTCCCTTCGCCGCCAGTCTCTCATCAGCAGCAGTTGCCGCCAGAGTGCCCTCAGGCGCCCCAGGCTTAGCGGGGCTGCTGACTCGAACTCGAATCATCAGGATCGCCACTCCAATCAGAACCAATCCGGCCAATACCAGCAACAGCTTCTTCTTCATTCTCAACTCCCCCTCCCCTTTGGCCTCCCGATATATGGCCATCCTCGATCGTCACCAGACGATCGGCATAGGCCAATGCCCGGTTATCGTGCGTAACGATGACGATCGCCCGCCCCTTTTCGTGCGCCAACTCACGAAGCAGGTCGAGAATCGCCCGCCCAGTCGTCCCATCGAGCGCCGCCGTCGGCTCGTCGGCAAGCACTATCCCCGGCTCACCCGCCAATGCACGCGCGATTGCGACACGCTGCTTCTGCCCACCACTCAGATTCGCCGGCCATTGCCCGGCCTTGTCCAGCAATCCAACCCGCTCCAGCAGATCCCCCGAGCGATGACGCGCCTCACGACCACGAATCCCCTTCAGATCGAGCGTCAGCTCGATGTTCTCACGCACCGTCAACGCCGGAAAGAGGTTAAACCCCTGGAAGATGAAGCCGATCCGCTCAAGCCGTACCCGTGGCATCTGCCGCTCACTCATTCGCGTCACATCCTCACCGGCAATCCGCACCATTCCACTCGATGGCCGCAAAATGCACCCAATAATCGAGAGGAGCGTCGTCTTGCCACTCCCCGATGGCCCCATCAGAAAGAGCATCTCTCCCGCCCTGACCTCAAGATCAACCCCCTTGAGCGCATAGACCGCCGCATCACCTGCTCCATATGTCTTCGTCACCCCACGCACGTCGATCGCCACCGTCACTTTTATCACCCCTTAAAGATCATCGCCGGATCAAGCCGGGTCACCTTGTTGATCGAGACCATCGATGCCGCGATACACATCACTAGCGTCACCACGAAAAGCGCCCCGAGCAGCCAGCCAGGCAGGAAGATCGCCGTCGTCGTCTTCTGACTGCTCGCCGCCACCATCAGACTGATCGAGATCCCGATCGAGTACCCAATCACCGCACTAATCACCGCCTGGCGAATGATCACACCATAAAGATATCCGTTGGTCGCCCCCATCGCCTTCAATGTCCCATACTCGCGCAGATGGTCCATGGTCGAGGCATAGATTGTCTGCGCGACAACGACTACCCCAACCACCAGTCCAAGCAGCGCCGCGAGCAGCACCGAGACACCCGCTCCCGTCTCAAACATCCAGTAGAAGGCCTGCTTTCTTCCAAACTCTGCCGTCGTCAG
>JBEIMN010000494.1:0-3049 GCA_040378705.1 Acidobacteriota bacterium | reverse complement strand
TAATCAGGACATCGATTCTAATAATAATTAAAATCAACAATCCATTTTTGCCCATTTTTGCCCATTATTGCTAAATACCGGCGCACAAAATGTGCAAATCAGCCCTCAGAGGGCCCCAGGGTCGTCCACTGTTGCGTTTAATCAACAGAGAAAACTGACGTTCTGATCAGAAACTGCCTTCAGCCATCAGTAACACGCAGAATGGGCACCCGCATTAATGGAAACCGGGGGTACTTAAAACTGGTGCAAACTATGGTTAAAAACCTTGAATCCGAATCCTCTCGAGCATGTTTTGCTTCGGAAGACTTTATCAGTGTGTGATCATCGGAGGCGGACGCCGGGGCAAGTGTAAAGAAGAGTACTGAGAAAAAATCCTGTTATTTTAATATTTTGTAATCAGAGGTACGACATTAATATGGCGTCTACAACGACTACCACGATTCAATTAAACAGACCTGATAACCTGATAATTCGAACTCCCACAAATCCGAATCAACCCGGGAAACCGGTCTGCCAGCATTGACATGACCACTCAAGAGCCCAAAATCACTGTCTGCGTTAAATCATCTCAGTCGCTTTGGTCATTAGGGCTATTTGCGACATTTGGGTCAAAGCCAGAACAAAAGTACCAATAAAGGACAAAAATCGTATTTCCAGAACTAAAAACTATCCAGCCTTAAATGAACTGGAAACTGGAACTCTGTAACCTTTCGGTTCGGTTTACTTCACTTCGCTTCGCTTTACTTCGGTTCGCTTTACTTCGGTTCGCTTCGCTTTACTTCACTTCGCTTTACTTGACGTTAACTCTACGCCATCGTTGCCAAGCTATTCCGAACTTGTCGGGCCTGACTTCAAGAGTTTTACGACTCAGGTCAACCAGGCGGTAATATCAACCAGTTCTATAAAGACCAGCAAATCAAAAATTCAATACAGCGCCAGTGAAAAAGAGAACAGGGAGAAAGCGTGAAACTTCATATTTCTCAAGCTGCGCAAGGGGTGCAATTGAAGTTGATTCGCCGAAACAGGATTATTCGAAATCAACCCAACAGCATACAGAGAAGACCGGATGGAATGTGAGCACAGCACACAAATCCCCCTACCAAATCCAAACGCATCTTAGCGGAGCGACCGCGGTCAGTCAAGGACTTTATTCTCACTTTCTCCTCACTTTTTCGACACCGTGCGGGATCCTCGCGATTCTGGCCGAGGTACCTGACCGGTTGCCAGGCCCCTATCTTCTCACAATGGCGATATGGCTCCCAGTCGGCGACGAAAATCGAGTTCGCCTTTAAAGCCCGATGAACGGGGTTCTTGAAAAGACGATCCGGGCATTGCTAATATCATCATTGTTCAATCGAGCGTCCGGCCAGCGTCAGGTAGTGATTGGCCAGTGGTGGCTGGATTTGACACGGACGGAAGGCGAAAAGAATTTTAGTCGGCGATGAAAGAAAAAGCCGAGCCATCGTTCATGATTGCTTGCAGCAAGGTTTCTTGTGGCATAGTTACTGGTGGCATAATTCCAGTTTGAACATTGGAATTGGGATTGGAATTGGAATTGGAATTGGAAATTGATAAGCTCCAACTTTTTCAAAGGAGAGGTATGGAAACAGGGTTTGATCAGATCATTAATTTAGGTCGGCATCAGCGAATCAACTGGACCATTGCCGGGTTGGCAGGGATCGGCATTCTGCTGCTTGGTGCCCTATTCGGTTCGGCGGCGACGGCAAAGGGATGGTTCTGGGGAACGGGTGGAGGAGACAACAAGGTTCCGATCTACGTTTCAGCCGATTCCAAAGTCAGCGAGCAGGTTACTTTAAATGGCGGGTTTTCGCCGATTGCGAAGGCGGTCACCCCGGCAGTGGTGACGATCAATGTGCAGACACGGGCGCGTCAATCGCAGATGCCGCCTTTCCTTGATCCATTCCGCGAATTCTTCGAGCGGCCTAACCAGCAGGATCAGGAAGATAATGGAACGCCGCGGCGGCGAGGCACCCCGCGCTCGCCGCAGGGTGCACCGGGACCGTTGCGCCCGAGTGGTGTCGGCTCCGGGATCATCGTCAGTCCTGATGGGTATATTCTGACCAACAACCATGTCGTCGAGGATGCGGACAAGGTGACGGTCGAACTTGCGGATCGTCGCCAGTTCGAGGCGAAGGTGATTGGTACCGATGCGCCGAGCGATGTCGCGGTGATCAAGATCGAGGCGACGAATTTGCCGACCGTCCCCTTCGGCGATTCGGAGAAGGTCGAGGTTGGAGACATCGTTCTCGCGGTTGGTAATCCGCTTGGAATCGGTCAGACGGTGACGATGGGAATCATCAGCGCAAAGGGGCGCCGTTCGCCATCGGGTGACAACCGAACGTATGAGGACTTCCTGCAGACCGATGCGGCGATCAATCGCGGCAATTCGGGTGGAGCACTGGTCAACCTCCGCGGGGAGCTGATCGGTATCCCCTCGCAGATCCTCTCCCAGACCGGGGGCAATATTGGAATCGGCTTTGCAATCCCGACCAAACTGGCACGCAATGTCATGGATCAATTGATACGCGGCGGCAAGGTTCGGCGTGGAAAGCTTGGCGTCTATGTTCGTGACCTGCAGCCGGAGATTGCGAAGCAGTTCAGCTTCACTGGAACGAGTGGCGCCTTTGTCGACGATGTTGAGAAGGGTGATCCGGCCGATCTGGCGGGAGTTCAGCCGGGGGACATCATTACAGAGTTCCAGGGGCAGCGGATCAAGGACAGCACCCAACTGCGGAATATGGCGTCGCAGACGGTTCCGGGAACCCAGGTAAAATTCAAGGTCTGGCGTGATGGAGGGGAGCGGGAGCTGACCGCAAAACTGACGGAGGTCGACCTCGCGGCGGCAGGCAACCAGGAGGCGCCGACGCCGAATGGAGAGGCGCCGAGCGGAATACTTTCCGGTATTCGCGTCGACAGTCTGACTCCAGATCTGATACAGCGTCTCAATCTGCCGGCAGCGACCCGCGGGGTGATGGTGACGGATGTCGAGCAGGAGAGCCGGGCGGCGGCGGCCGGATTGCGGCGTGGT
>JBEIMN010000493.1:0-3049 GCA_040378705.1 Acidobacteriota bacterium | reverse complement strand
GGCTGATATCGCCAAATTCGAGGAAGCGGAGACTCAGATCTTCGGGATCAGTGTCGACAGTGTGCCGGCAAACCGGCGTTTCGCACAGGACCTTGGGGTGACATTCCCGCTCCTGAGCGATTTCAAGCGGACCGTTGTCAGAGACTATGGTCTATTCAATGAGGCTCAGGGTTTCGGCAATCGCGGCACCTTTGTCGTCGACAAGGAAGGGAAGTTGCAGCACGTCGAGATCGGTAACACAGCAGTCGATCCGGCGGCGGCATTCCAGGCATGCAGCATGCTGAAGAAAAAATAGCAGCGATCCCTGCGGATTGCGGTCAGGTGCGCGGAGACGCGGAGAGTGCGGAGCGGATCGATGGTTCGTCTCCAACTGTTCCGCGGCTCCGCGTCCTGTTTCGGGCCCCGGTCATTTCAGGGCATCAGGATGAATGAACAGGGGTGGAGGGTGTGATGGCCAGTCTGAAATTTCTTGGAGCGACGAAGACGGTAACCGGGTCGCGCCATCTTTTGGAGGTGGATGGGCACCTGATCCTCGTCGATTGCGGGCTCTTCCAGGGATTGAAGCAGTTGCGACTGCGAAACTGGGATCGATTCCCGATCGATCCGGCACGGATTGAGGCGGTGGTTCTGACCCACGCGCACATCGATCATTCGGGATACCTGCCGAAGCTGGTCAAAGAGGGTTTTGTCGGAAAGGTCTATGCGACTGCGGGGACGGTTGAACTGGCGCAGATTCTGCTGCCGGACTCGGCCCGTTTGCAGGAGGAGGAGGCCGACTACGCGAACCGTGTCAAGAGTTCGAAGCATCATCCGGCGATGCCACTCTACACTGAGGGCGATGCGCACCGCGCGTTGAAGCATTTCGTGCCGGTCGGTTATGGCGAGCGGGTCGACCTGACGAAGCGGCTGAGTTTCGAGTTTATCAATGCCGGGCATATTCTGGGATCGAGTTTTGTGAAGATGACGGTGCGTGAGCCGGGTGGGGGAGAGAAGACGATCCTGCTGACGGGCGATATCGGGCGATATGACGAGCCGATCATCCACGATCCGACGCCGGTCGATGAGGCAGATTATCTGGTGCTTGAATCGACCTATGGCGATCGCGAGCATCCGGACATCGATGTTCGGGAGCGGCTGGCGAAGATCGTTAACGAGACGATCGATCGGGGCGGGCACCTTTTGATTCCCGCTTTTGCCGTTGGGCGGACGCAGTCGATCATCTATCATTTGCGTGAGCTGGAAGAGGCGGGACGGATACCGGTCATTCCGGTCTACGTCGATTCGCCGATGGCGTCGAATGCGACCAGACTCTATCTGCGCCATCGTGAGGATCACGATCTGGCGATGAAGGATCTGATGGATGACCGGCGCAATCCGCTCGCGACCGGCCACTTCAACCTCGCGCGGACGCGTGAGGAGTCGAAGTCGATCCTGCGTAACGAGCAGTCGACGATCGTCATCTCGGCGAGTGGGATGTGCACGGGGGGACGGATTCTTCATCATCTTCGGAAGCGTCTGCCGGACGAGCGGAACACGATTCTGCTTGTCGGTTTTCAGGCGATGGGGACGAGGGGGCGGCGACTGCTCGATGGTGAGAAGGAGATCAAAATCTTCGGGGAGATGATTCCGGTCAGGGCCCGGGTCGAGATGCTCGAAAATCTGTCGGCGCATGCCGATTACCACGAAATTCTGCGCTGGCTCGAGGGTTTTCGGCGTGCGCCGGAAAAGGTCTTCCTGGTTCACGGAGAGCCGGAAGCGGCCGAGGCGCTTCGGCAGAAGATTGTCGCCCGCTTCGGCTGGGTGGTCGAGATTCCGGATTACCTCGACCGGGCAGAGCTCTGAGGTCGATTTCGAACGACTGTTGACAGGGAATGAGAATCAGAACGCATTTCATTTTTCCGTTTTGACTGAAGATGATATGATCTCGAATTTGTTGAGGAGTATCTTCGAAACTGGGGAAACTAAATTATATGCAATCAAAAGCCACATTTGATGATGTAGTCAATGGAGAACACGTCGATCAGGATCCGCAGGAGACGTCTGAATGGCTGGAGGCGTGGAATCAGATTCTCGCCGAAGAGCAGCCGGAACGTGCGGCTTACCTGCTGAAGCTGCTGTCTGATCGGGCGCGCGCCGAGGGAGTGAAGATCCCGATCCATTTCAACACGCCATATTCCAACACGATCACGCCGGAGGAGGAGGTATCCTATCCGGGAGATCTGGAGATTGAGCGGCGGATCAAGAGCATCATCCGCTGGAACGCAATGGCGATGGTTGTCGGCCAGAACAAGAAGGATGCGGGGATTGGCGGCCACATCGCGACCTATGCCTCGGTGGCGACGTTGATGGAGGTCGGCTTCAACCATTTCTTCCGTGGCAGCATCAAGGGGGCGACTGGTGAGTCGCTTCCGGGCGATCACGGCTATTTTCAGGGTCATGCTTCGCCAGGCATCTACTCGCGAGCCTTCCTCGAAGGACGGCTGAGCGAGGATCATCTCGCCAATTTCCGGCATGAGCTGCGCGACACGCCCGGTCTTTCGTCATATCCGCATCCGTGGCTGATGCCGGATTTCTGGCGATTCCCGACGGTCTCGATGGGATTGACCTCGCTCAACGCGATCTATCAGGCGCGTTTCATGCGATACCTCGAGAATCGTGGGCTGATGGAGGCGACCGATCGCAAGATCTGGGCCTTCCTTGGTGATGGGGAGATGGACGAGCCGGAGTCGATGGGCTCGTTGTCACTCGCCTCGCGTGAGAAGCTCGACAACCTGATCTTCGTCGTCAACTGCAATCTCCAGCGGCTCGACGGCCCGGTGCGCGGGAACGGCCAGATCGTCACTGAACTTGAGGCCGCCTTCCGCGGCGCCGGCTGGAACGTCATCAAGTGTCTTTGGGGTCGCGTCTGGGATCCGCTCTTCGCCCGTGATCCGCAGGGACTGTTGTTGCGGCGCATGGCCGAGTGTGTCGATGGCGAGTATCAGAGCTTCCGCACCCGCGATGGTGCCTACCTGCGTGAAAAGTTCTTCGGCAAATACCCCGAACTCCT
>JBEIMN010000492.1:0-3057 GCA_040378705.1 Acidobacteriota bacterium | reverse complement strand
CAGCAAAATAACGAAGCACGAACATCAGCGCACTGCCGTAAACGAGAATCAGGATTCCGCTCATCCCGGCGAGACTGCTAAGTACCGAACCGACCATCTGACCCGGAGCGAGCTCGACCGAGGCCGTAATCGTCATACAGGCGAGGAGCAGAAGAAACCCGGGCTTCAATGCTGACTTGACCATGTCGCCCGTCGAGATTCCCGAGGCAACCCGCTCCGTCAGTGGAAATTTCTGCCCGAAGATCAGGATTCCATAAATCACCGTCGGAATGAGAACGATTCCCATCTGCAGCTTCCAGCCGATCCCAAACTTTGTCAGCGCAAATCCAAGCAGCCCGCCAATGATCAGCCCGCCCGGCCACCACGAATGGAGGACGTTGAGCTTGTGCGTCTTGTCGTTCGGATACATCGTCGCGATCAACGGATTGATCACCGCCTCAACCAGCCCATTCCCAAACCCGGCCAGCAACATCGCCGCCGTCATGACCGTGTAACTCGGCGCGCCAATGAAGGCGACAATTCCAACAATGTGCAACCCAAAGGCAAGATAGAGCAGATTTCGCATGCCCAGCCGGTCAAGCATCGGCGATGCCACCAGAATCGAGGTCGCAAATCCGAAAAATGCCATCGTCGAGATCCAGCCATACGCGGCACGCGGCTCGGTCGCACTGAAGAATCCAGCCAGAGACGGATCAGACAGGACCAGATCCTCGACATTGCCACGTAACGCAAAGATCATGGCTGTGACTACAAGTGACAGGCAACTGGCAACAAAAAGCCGGCGTTGGTTCATACCAATTCTCCTCAGGATAGCGTCCGGTTCCCCGTCCCAATACCGCTACCAACCAGGCAACAATCTGCCGGGCAACCGGACATGTTTTACAATTCTCCCCGAACTGTTCAGGGGCCGACGAGACGTCGATCGAAATTCAAGTCGCTACCGAAAATTGCAGGTGAGAAAAAGCGGGGTGATTATGAAGTGTTGCTCGAAAAATGGCAATCCCGGCGTCGATTCCGGCGCCGGGATTTGAAAATTAGCCGGAAGTCGCCCACTACTCCCCGTATTCGGGATAGGCGATCTCGATCACCTCCCCGGGCCGCGCCGGCGCCGCAAGGGTCGCGATGGCGTCACGCAGCACCTTCTTCTGCAGTTCGCGCATGCCAGGCTTTCCGAGTGAATTGCCAATTCTGAAACCTTTCGGACTAATCGCCCTTGGCGGTCTCATCTGCGCCGAAACCTCCGGACTTACCGTTATCAACACCGTGGGGATTCCACGCATCTCAATCTCCCGCTGAACCGCGACGACCGTGCGGTGACAGACGTTCGGTCAGCCACCGGTCAGGATCACCGCGTCGGCCTTCCCCTTTTTGTCGATATACTCCGCAATCGCCGGCGCCGTCTGCTCGTACATCAGCTTGAGTTGCATCGTATAGCCCATGTAACCGACATGCTCGCGCGCCACCTGCCCGATCAACCCCTCCGTCGCCAGCTCGCGGAGCAGTTCGAGCGGAAAGACCACATTGATGTCCCGATCGGCGTCACTGTGATCATAATGATGATGCGTCACCATCAGATCCGACATTGCCGCGTCCCCGCCAATTGCCCGGAAGGTCAGGTCTCCGAGATCGTCGGCGATATTGAACGGTTCCTGGTCAACCCGGTGCACCCCGGCCGCCGTCACCAGCGCGATCGAGCACTTCGCGAGGTCACGGTCGAGCGGTGTAAAAGGAACACACTTTCTCGAAAGTAGCGTCATAGAACTCCTCACATGAAAAAGCGGCGGATGAAGCGACGATCAGCCGGTATCGAGATGCCCTCTCCCCGGAATCGCCGCCATCCGCCGCTGGCCTTCGGCCTACAGCTTACGCAGTACGTCGTGAATCACTTCATTATCCGGCTGCTTGCTGATGTCGTGGATATCCTTGAAGGCGATCTTGCCCTGCTTATCAATGATAAACAGCGCTCTCTCCGTGATACCGTCTGCTGAACGGTATGCACCGAAAGCCCTGGCAACTTCTCCCTTTGGTTCGAAATCGGCAAGCAGGGGATAGGTGATTCCCCCGAGACTCTTGGCCCATGCGATGTGACTTGGAATGGAATCGATCGAAATACCCAGAACCTGGGTATCTGCGTCCACGAAACGGCTCAGGTCCGCTTCATAGGACGGCATCTGGACCGTTCAGACAGGTGTCCAGTCGAGTGGATAAAAGGCGATGAAAACATTCTTACTACCCCTGAAATCAGCGAGTTTGACAGTGCCACCCAAATGGCTCTTCAACTCGAATTCAGGAGCGATCTGACCAACTTCTACGCTCATAAATTCTCCTGGTTAAAGGTTTCGGTTACGAAAGCGGGCATATCCGGGTCGCGTCGACCCGGGAGCACCGCTTTCACTTCACGACCTGCTGCTTAAGCTTTACCGATTATAGTGACCCGCGAAACTTAAAACAAACCGGCTTCGGGTCCAGACCAAAGTGCCGTTAACGAATGTTCTGACTTTACCTTAGCCGTTGATTTCGGGTATTCTTTCGGGGTTTTGGTGATCAGATTTTGGCCGGAAGTTTGGTGAAAAACCTTAGAATTGTCTGCCGGGAGACAGGTCAATAATCGTAAAACCGGGAATGGTGGGTCGATTCTGCCAAATTCTGCTGAAGCACGTACTGAAAACCCGCTAAAATATTAATGCCCGCTAAAACATTAATGCCCACTAAAACATTAATGCCCACTAAAACATTAATGTTGGAACATTATGGAACCATTCGGAATGAGGGGCGTGTTAAGCACTGAGGATCTGGGAATGTCCGGATTCGAGGCTGGTTCTGTCCTTTGACTTTGGTTTCACGAATTTCGATCGACCTGCGATTCATCGACCTGCAAATTGCGATTCAACGATGACGACCGTGGCTCTCAGTCCCGGCACCGCCGGATTGGAATGCTGGAACGAGCAGGGAGGTAAGGCTGGATCGACGATTGAGACCGCTTTACCTGGCTCGGCGAGTACTGCTGCCAACAGAGTGACAACGACCTCGGTCGCAAGAGGCCCAGTTGGCCCGATT